>NZ_JALKVM010000027.1:0-32506 GCF_057440575.1 Johannesbaptistia floridana | reverse complement strand
ACTAAGGGGGGCTTTTCATCATTTTTGTCAACATCTATTGGCGAGCTTGCTATATTTGTGCCTAACGCACCCTACAGGATTTTAAGTTTCTTTAGTGCGATCGCACCCTGAAATGAAATACCTTTAAGAGATAGTCAGGTTTCGGTGCGTTACGGCAATCATTCTTGCTGATTTTGATTTCCCCAGTGTTATTTGTGCCTAACGCACCCTACAGGATTTTAAGTTTCTTTAGTGCGATCGCTCCTTCAATAAAATACCTTTAAGAGATAGTTAGGTTTCGGTGCGTTACGGCAATCATTCTTGCTAATTTTGATTTCCCCAGTGTTATTTGTGCCTAACGCACCCTACAGGATTTTAAGTTTCTTTAGTGCGATCGCTCCTTCAATGAAATATCGTTAGGAGATAGTCAGGTTTCGGTGCGTTACGGCAATCATTCTTGCTGATTTTGATTTCCCCAGTGTTATTTGTGCCTAACGCACCCCTACAGGATTTTAAGTTTCTTTAGTGCGATCGCACCCTGAAATGAAATATCGTTAGGAGATAGTCAGGTTTCGGTGCGTTACGGCAATCATTTTGCTGATTTTGATTTCCCCAGTGTTATTTGTGCCTAACGCACCCTACAGGATTTTAACTCTTGAAAGTATTTTTTGTTTTGATATAATTACCTTAAAACGTACCTTTCCTAAGATGGAATGTCAAACGATAATAATCAACCTCCTCGTAATTTTATAGCTAAATTTGCCCAAAGAATTCAAAAAACCTTATATTCTTATATAAACGCCATAGCCGAACTTATCAGTACCTCGGTTCACATTCCTGAAATAGCTATAGGTCCTATTATTGGTTCTCTAATTACCGCTACAACTACTTTAATTATTGGTTTTCTCACTATATCTAATCTTTTTAGCGAACAATTTTTATATCGTCCTTTACAGTTACAAGATGATAGCGCTAATTATAAACTTGAACTAGACCGTTATCGTCAAACTGTCTTAACTGATTATTTAAATCAAATATCTAAACTTACTCTTGAGAATTCTGTAAACAAACTTCAAAGAAATCCTTTTTTGTTAAGAGCTATTACTCAAGAAACTTTAGGGCAACTCGATGGTGAAAGAAAACGTTATTTAATTATGTTTCTTAATGATGCTTCTTTATTAACCTCTTACCCTTTGCTAGAAGGCGCTAATTTAACCGAGGGACAATTTGACCATTTACAATTACATAAGAGTAATTTTAGAGGAGCTAATCTGAGTAAGGCTAACTTTGAACAAACTAATTTACACAAAAGTAATCTTAATCAGACTAAACTCAATAATGCTAATTTAGTTAACGCCGATTTACGGGGTGCTTCTTTGCTAAAAGCTGATTTAACTAATACTGATTTTTTAAATGCCTGTTATGATGTTTTTACCGAATTTGAGCCGAGTTTTAACCCCAAAAAAGCTAAAATGCAACTAATTGAACCTTTTGATAGCTGTGAGGGTAAAAGTTTTGAACAACCATAAAACTCAGACTTAGCCTAAAAAAAACAGGGCGCAAAGATATTCAGCGCCCCTACAATTACCAGATTTTTTTACAGCAGTTCAGATAGAATTTTAGCTGGTTCTTGTGTACTATAAGTACAATCTTCTAAACCAAAGGTAATATCGGCTTCTTCTACTGATTCAACTTGAGTACCATTTCTTGCTAGGATATGGGCGATCGCTAAATCAGAGAAGGTAGGATGAGTATTAATACTAATCAAAATAATTAACGAACATCGAACATGTCAAAGTTTGTAAATTAGCCACTTATTTATCTTTGCCAATTTTATTAGAAAGCCGTCGAAAACATATTCAAAGGTTTTTAGCATTAAGTAGTATAAGCATCAGTTTGATTTGGTTACCGATTATCCAAAAAATTATTGAAATGAAGTTTAAACCAATGTCACTGCTGATAATAGCATGGGATAGGACCCAGTGGATAGAAAATAATATTTTGATGGTTAGCTTAATATATAGAAATCATGGAATACCTTTGTATTGGAATATTTTAGAAAAACAAGGTAATAGTAATTTAAATGAACAAAAAAATGAAGTGCCGATGATTGCATTCCCACTCTTAGATAATTGCAGTCCGCCACAGTTTATTAAATAAACTTTGAAGCATCAATTAACCATTGATTTTTTTGAGAATCCCAAGTTAAATATAACCTTATGAGTTTTTCTTCAGTTGTCCATTTTGGTGTTTCTTTCATTAAGTATTGCAAACGAACATCTACTATTGCAGAACTATCATCTTCTGAAACCGTATTAATTCTAGTTATATCAACTTGTTGTACGTCTCTATTCCACCATTTTAAATAATCATCATAGTTACTTGTATTCTTCTGAAAATTTGGAGATAAACAATTATATGCTTTTCTATACTGATCATTATTAATAAGATTATAATAATATATTACAAATTCTTTGGGGGCAATAGGAATAGGTTCAGATAATAAACCTATATTTCCCCACTCTCCAGTTACTAACCAATTATCAAATGAATGCCACCAATTTTTAGATATTGAATATGTTAATAGTAATAAAATTGAAGGAACAATTAAAAAAGATTTACGAGGAAACCATTTATTATTTAATGAAGAATAAAATATTTGTTTAAATTTATTAACAATTCTATAAATAATTCTAACAAAAAAGCTAAGTAAATCGCCTAACATGTAACTTATTGATAAAGGTTGAAGATTATTGTTTCGCCTTTTTTTTGTTACTATGTGATAATCAAGTAAGAGAGGAAGAGCAAATATAAACTCACTAATTCTCAAAAATAATGTTGAAGTATGATTTAATATCCAAGGTAAAACTCTCCAAATTAACCATGATAAAAAGATGATTAATATTAAGGTAAAAATTATATTTTTCCAAGGCATTGAAAGAGGAATGTTTTCCCATATTAAACGAAAAAAAGATCTAAAAATATCCATGATCATCTCTATTCTTAAATAAGATTATTATTATTAGTTTTCAAATTAATGAGCCATATTTAATGATTAATTGTCACGAACTTTATTACATCTATTCAAAAGATAAATCATCCATCTTTTTCGTAATTAAAATGAGGTTCAGAATTTACAGAATCAGAAACTTCATCTTCAATTTTGTCTTCCTGTGATTCAGGCTTGGGATTTTCTGAGTTATTATTAAATTTACTATCTTCTAGCATTGGTGTAGATGCTTCAGTTGCTCCTACTAAACTTTGAAGAGCATTTTTACCAACTTCACTAAGTTGCCATCCTTCAAGAGCATCTGCATCTAGTAAAGTTTTGAGAATTTTAAGCTGATATTCTCTTTCACTTTGTTTTTGTTGATTCAAATATTGTGCAACGCCTGCTATATCTTGGGGATTTTGTGCAAGTTGAAGCGCTAATAATTGTAATTGACCACTTTGAAGCATATCTGCATATATTTTGGCTTTTTGTTGCATCATTTCAGCTTCAAACTGTTGGAGCTGTCTTTGTTTTTCTAGTTCAAACTTCAATCTTTGTTTTTCTAACTCTTGTTTCTGCTTTTCTATTTCAAGCTGATTTTGAAGTTGCTTTTTTTCCTCTTGAATAGCTGTTTCCATGCTTCTCTGAGTCCGAATAAATGTACGAGCTTCTTGTTCTAAAGAAAGTTTCAGAACTAAATTTTTAACCTTAAACCCTTCATCATATATTTTTTTACTGACTATTGAACTCATTTCACGCTCAGCAATTCCACTTTGGTCAACTTCATACTTACGACTTATATTTCGCAAAGCATCAATAATTAAAGGTTCTAACCATTGACTAACATCGGTCACATTTCGCTCGACAATCATTGCTGGATCACAGACTAAACAAATAAAATTAACCTCAGTATGAAAATCATAAGCATCTGACTTACAAGGAAGATTAAACTTAAACTCTAAAGGATGTTCAGTTAAATCGACTTTATATAACCAATTATACTTACCCCAAAACATTTCACCACTGGTAAGTCCTTTTTGTCCTTGCTTAAGAGTTAGTAATGGTTGTCCTTCTCCTGAAAAGACTAGGGCTTTTTGAGGTTCTGGTATTGGACGTTTTTGAAATAGTCGCCAACCACTAATTTCTTTTTTTTCTAAAATGGGATTATAAGTTAGATCGCCCATTTTTAAATCTCCTATTAATTGAAATGGATTTAATTACTTTATATTTAGATGTTTTTGTGTTTTAAGAACAGACAAAACCTTCCATGCAGAATTATCATGAGGCGGTTTTTCTGATGCCCATCGTTTTAGATAAGTAGCTATACGTTCTCTTTCCTGTTGATTTCCTTGATTTACAATATTATAAATAATTTTTCCAACTATAGGATATAGTCGGCGATCATAGTTAACGAGTTCCAACCAATCATGAATTGTGTTTAATACAGATAAGCGTGTTTCTTTAAGATTTAAAGCACGTCGTATTAAAACAATTATTATTTCTTTGCATAAATTATTTTCTTTTACTAACCATAGTAATGTTGGTATATTAGTTTCATTACACTCTTGTGTAATTTGAGAATTAGCCATTAATAACGAAAAAACAAGTAAACCTATATAATTAAGTATATATTTTTTTCTGTCTTCTGTCCATAATTGCAATGCAATGAGAACAAACAAATATTGATTAGGTATAATTTTTCCTATTTCAAAAAGACTAATTAAACTTTGGATGACTTCTGAAAATAATAATCCGTCTTGTGATTGAGCGATCGTCAATAAGTCTCTAAGTGCAAGATCTGGAAAACGCAAACCGACATAACCACCATAGGCTATAGTAGCAGTCAAAAGTAAACGAGGATTGTTAGGTAATGTACTCCAGTGATGTAATAACTTAAGTATTTGTGGAGCAAGACTGCCATCAAATATGGGAATACTTAAAGCTAATGCTGCTAGTTTTTGTAATTTTCGGTCATCAGAATTTGCCCAAGGTAATAATACTCTTTCACGAATTAGACCAAAATCATATTTGCATAATTCACCAACTGCTGCTGAGGCTTTAAGTCTAATTTCATAATTAGGATGAGATCCCAATTCATTTAACCACGAAAGTAAATAGCTACGATACTGATCATATTCCTTCCAAACATGACCTAATATAGCAGGTTGAAATCCAGAATTTTTAAAAACAATTAACTCAACTGTACTTTGTCCATATTCTGTATTTTTAAAATCTTTCTTTAAATCAGCAGCAAATTCTTTTAATCTTTCACTAAGTTTATTTTCGGGAACAATATTTTTTTCATCATTTGATGGAGTTTGAATGATAGATTGTAAACTTTTACTAGCTTCAAAAACTATTTGATAAGGACTTTTATTAA
This sequence comes from Johannesbaptistia floridana, assembly GCF_057440575.1. NCBI lineage: Bacteria > Bacillati > Cyanobacteriota > Cyanophyceae > Chroococcales > Cyanothrichaceae > Johannesbaptistia > Johannesbaptistia floridana. Next base: position 27,155 of record NZ_JALKVM010000027.1, on the reverse strand, counting down.
GAACTGCCAATGCTATCATAAAAGTACGTTGGCTCAAGTCCCAATGTTGATCAAACCATAATTCTACTTGTTGATTAGCTATTAAAACGAAATTAGCTAATGCTTCATCGAAAGTGAATTCCTTGTTAAGTGATTTTGATAATAATTCTGCTAGTTGAGCTAAATCACAAGGTAGTAATGTATTATTTTCAAGAAGTTCTTGAACTGATGATTTTTCGATGATTTCAACACATTTACTCGAAAGTATTTTTATTTCTTGATTCCATGCTAAATGTTTTTCTAATATTTGTTTAGGTTGAGGAAAATCATTATAAGTAATTATATATGGACTTAATTCTGTCCAAGATAATTGAACTATTTTATCTATAGTAACAACTAAGTAACTTTGATTGTTTTTTAGTTGCTGACTAATACGATTTAAAGAATATCTGTTAAGTTCTTTAGCTGTTTCAGGTGATAGTTGATCTATGATATAGCCTTGATTACTTTCTCCTTGAAACTTTGTCAAATTTTCTAAATCTAAAGTGGGATTAAGCTCAAAAACATTTTCAGACTTTAGAAGTGAGAGAATGAGATAAATGGCAGTTGCTCGCTTTCCAAAATGCAAATTTCCCCATATAATTAAAATATGATTCTGTTGCAAAATGTATTGGTAATCAGAATAATTTGACGGTTCAATATACACATTACTAATCTTTTCAATTTCACGATTAATTATTGGTCCTGCTACTTCTCGTATGGAAGTTCTTTTAATAGAGTTTACTCCCCATTTTTCTTGATGAGCGCCAACTACATCTCCTGTAATACCCACTTGATCATCAAAATAATTACCTCCACTACGAGCATCAATAAAAACATTAGCAAAACCTAAACAAGGTAAAATTTCATCAATATTTTGATTTTTATCTTTAACAAAATTTTGAACCAGATCTCTTATTGATTTATGCTTTTTTTCTTGTTCATTTTGACTGGAAAATTCAGGGGGATTATATTCATGTGATTGTTGGTCATTCTCAGTATTATCATTCATTCAATATATCTCCTTGAGTTAAAAACTTTTGAAAAAATAACTTTTATTGATTTGTTTTGATTTGATTTCCACCAACTATATCACCATTATTAATAGTAACTGAACCTTTAAAATAATTACCTCCACTTCTTTGATCTATATAGACAGATTTATTATTAAAATCAACTATAGATTGATTTTTGTTTTCTTGGGGTGCTTCTTTAATTTTTTTACCAATATTAGATTGTTCTGCTTTATTAATTATATGTTGAATAAATTCCTTATCCTGTTGAGATAAAGTAGAATCAAGCTCAATTAGATATTCTAAAAATACAACTAAGGCTAATTTTTGATCATTATCAACATAATCTTTAGAGAGTTGGTTATAAATGCTAATACTAAACTTATCGGAAGAATCAGCAATTTGAACTGAACTACAATACTTTTCTAAACCACAAAATGTCAAAAAATCAGTACGTTCATTTGGTGTTCTCAATCGATTACTTTTTGCTAAAACCCTACTTAATTGTATTTTATCTTGAACAGTTAAAAAATCAGTTGCCATAACTCTTAATTTTTGTGTTGTTTTAGCAGGTTTATTTTGTTTAGTGATCTCAACCAGAGATTTGATCACTTGTTTATTTCCTTCTAATACTTCAATGAAAGATTTTATCGCTTCTTTAGTCCATTGTGGGTAAATGCGATCGCCTATATGTATATCTTTTCCTTCGGTAATATTAACATTAAACTTACCCAATTGCAGAGCTAGTTGGCTCTTATCGGTATTACTTAATATTTTGCTTAACTGATATAGATGAGCTTCAGTGTGTTCACCTTTGATTATTTTTTCGATAATCTGGTTTAATTTTTCACCTGTCATTGTTGAAATTAAAGTTTCATAATTAACACTATTAACTTGACAATCTACACGATCTATTTCTGGAATTACACTATTAATTAAACTATTTAATTCTTCACTTACATTTATTACTTCATTTAAATCTAATTCTAACTTTTGACAAATTCTTTTAAATGTATCAAATTTTATAGGTTCTTTACTGAAAAATTTATCAACTATATTTTCATTAACAGATATAGATTTAGCAAAATTATCTATATCTGAATATAACTGTTGCAACTTTTTATCGGCTTTATCAATACCTTTTTGAGTAGCAGTAAATTCCCATAATTTTAATAAATTTTCTCCAACCTTTCTTAAGGTACAACCATTAGGCGATTCTGCCCACCTTAATAAATCCAGAGCTTGGTCTGACTGAGATGTATCGTTACCTGGTAAATATTGTTTAGGAACATTTAAACAAAAGACTAATTTTTTAAACTCGCTTGGAACCATGCGTTCTAAAATTTCTAGTAAATTAATTTTATCCATACATATAAACTATCCTTATTTAAATTTAATAGTTGAAATATTTAATTAAACTGAATTGTCTATAAAATCTATTGATTTTAATATTTTATATTTTTACTAAATGCACTTTTATAACTTATTTCTCTTTCAGGAAAAAAGGCAAGATTTCAAAATGGGATGTCTAGATCTGGGGCATTGGTTAGAAGTTAAGGCTAAAAGCAAGGTGTCAAGGGATTTTCAAAGAAAAAATTTTTTCGATTTTTCCCCACTTCTGGAAATGGAGCGATAATCAATTTTTGCCTCGGTTTTCGCCTTCTTTTTATAATTCCTAAATCTCTATTTTCTGGAGATGAAAAATATTTAACCACGTCTTTTTCTTCCCCTTTATTATAAGCAACTATAAAGTGATATAATCCTCTGTATATCATTTCTATTGAAATTGAATCAAATGGTAATGATAACTCCTCTGCTACCGCATCTCCTAAGTCTATTAATATTCCATAAAATAGCCAAGTTCCCCATATTTGTAATTTAATTCCATTAACTGAACCTGTCCATAAATAACTTAACCCCAATAATCTTTTTACTATATTAAATACTTCCTCTATTCGCCAACGTTTACCATATAAATTAGCCACCACATGAGGAGGTAAAATTTGAGGATCTATTACTGATGTTAAGTACGAATGCCATTTATTTTTTGATCTAATTTCCACTAAAAGTAAAGTAACAATTGGCGTTCCCTTTTTGCCACAACCTATATTAATCAAGCTGTCTTTTAAGTCATGACTATTGGTAAATCGCTTTAATATCTCTACAGATGCTCCTTTTTTTATTCTCGTTATAAAATCAATATTTTTGTTAATTAATTCTTGCCAAAATTGAAAATGACAAAAGCCTCTATCTAATAATAATAATGTTTTACTTTTTATTAAATTAAGGATATTTTGTTCAAATTTAACATCAGAAGTTTGCGGATTTTCTTCCACCCAAATTTCTACTGGTAGTCTCGTGACTAAATCTATAACTACCGCCATTTTTCCCGCTAATTTTCCCGTGGGAATATCTTTTAAACTATCTAATTCCATCAACGGATGAGGTTGTTTCTTAGCATGATCTCGGTTAATTTTTTTAGCCATTAAAAGTAAGAAAGAGTAAATATCCTAAAATATTAGCATTAATAAGATTTTCAGCTATTTATTAACTTTTGTTGCCAAGGGATTGACTTTTTGCTTATTTATTTAACTTTTAGCCGATGCTTTAGGCATAATTTTTACATCTTACCACATTTAATAATCTTTGGCAACTGTTAAGAGATAGTCAGATTTCTGTGCGTTACGGCAATCATTTTGCTAATTTTGATTTCCCTAGTGTTATTTGTGCCTAACGCACCCTACTGGACTGTTTCATCTAAAACTGTGCATTAGGTAGGGAAGTATCACTGTCTATTGCCCTATTCTAGCTGAAACAGTTCACTACAGGATTTTAACTGGATAGATAGCTCATTGTACTAAAAATTTTTCCCTCTCCATCAAGATTTCAGGTAATAATAAATTCAGGAAGTTGTTAAATAATCCGCGCCTCTTATGAACTCTCAATTAGTAGAATCTATTGCCATGATCATCGACTCTCTAACTCCTGAAGAAAAAGCCCTTTTAAAGCAAAAAGTTCAGTTATTTCGAGTTGAACTTGAAATTCCCCAAAAACATTTTCAAGCGATCGCTAGTTCAACTGAATGGATAGAAGCTTTTCGAGAATGGGTTGAAAGTCATAAAAATCTTAATTTACCTTCTCTTAAAGATGAAGCCATTAGCCGAGAAAGTATTTATGAAGAAAGGGGATAAGTGGCTTATCTAATCGATACTAATATTTTGTTGCGAACTATTGACTTAAAACATCCCTTAAATGAGAATACTATTATAGCTATTGAAAAGCTACGCTCTACCAATCATTTACTCTATATCGTTCCTCAAAACTTGATTGAAGCTTGGAATGTTTGCACTCGTCCTCTAGATAAAAATGGATTAGGAATGAGTGCTAACCAGACAGATACAGAGATCAAACGATTAGAAAGACTTTTTATTCTTCTTCCTGATACCCCTGCTATTTATCCTCAATGGAGAATTCTGGTCAAACAATATAATGTCCTGGGGGTTAAGGTTCATGATACCCGAATCGTAGCTGCTATGTTAGTTCATGAAATTAGCCACATTTTAACTTTTAATGTAGAAGATTTTCAACGGTTTAGTGAAATTACCGTTGTTCATCCCACCAATGTATTATCTTAAAACTGGTTGTGGATTTTGGGTTAATTCTATTACGTTTGATTATAGATAACTTATTTTTGTTGGTTTTACTTTCGTTAGTGCGATCGCACCCTCAAATAAAATACCTTTAAGAGATAGTCAGGTTTCGGTGCGTTACGGCAATCATTTTGTTAATTTTGATTTCCCTAGTGTTATTTGTGCCTAACGCACCCTACAGGATTTTCACTTTCTTTAGTGCGATCGCACCCTCAAATAAAATACCGTTAAGAGATATTCCGGTTTCGGTGCGTTACGGCAATCATTTTGCTGATTTTGATTTCCCCAGTCTCATATCTTCCACCAGAACTTATGTACTAATTTTTAAGGAAAAATGTTCTTTATGGTTAATTCTCTATAATCTTTGTATCCTAGAGGTTTAACATCAATTCTTTTACTCATTACTCATTACTTATTACTCATTACTCAACCCTCACCAGTAAATGAGTGATAAAGATGCAAGATCTGAGCTAGTGTTATTTGTGCCTAACGCACCCTACAGGATTTTAAATTATACGGTTAATTCTTCTTCTAAGGATTGTTCGGAACTAAAAGCTAAAACAATGCGATTTCTAGGAATCCCTGCTTGAATGAGGTTCCAAGCAACACCTTTTTCAGTTCCATCCCGTTGAATCCAGAATTTGCCGTCAACAATATTAACATGAATTAAACAACCATGAACGCGACGGGTTGTGGGAAAAGATAAACCATAGGCAGGTTCGCGTCCTACAATCATTAACAGATAACGATCTTGTTTTTCATCAAAAACCGTTTCAAAATGAACATCACCATAGGAGTAGGGAATTTTGGTATGTTCTAATATGATTTGACAAATTAGTTGTCTGTCTTTAGTGAGGGAATCCATTGAACAATCGCCTCCTTTTCCAAGTTAAAGATAATGACTAAAATAATTTGACCAATCGGTTCTTCAAAAAATAGGAGTAATGTGCATTTTTATTTTACTATAGCTCTCATTATAACTAATCATCTGATTTTTTTGAAGTATTTTTATAGCATTTTCGGACTCATGAGATTGTACCTAACTCGGATCCTCTCTTGCCTCTCGGAGCCTCATATCTTCCACCAAAACAAAAGTACAGAAATTGGCCGACAAGGGAGAATCAATTTTTAAACGCGATCGCATTAATTCTTTTACTCATTACTCATTACTCATTACTTCAAGACTTAACCACCACAAGTAACTTTGGGTAAAGATGCTTTGGTCTGAGGAGCCTCTCTTGCCTCAAAAGGATAACCTTTGTACCTCACCAGTATGATAATTGCTATATATAAAATTGAACACACTTACACTTCAATTCTCATCAGGTACATTCAAAATGTTAACACCTCCCTTTTGCCTCAATTGTCTTGAAAAACCCTAAATCACAGTAATTTAAATTCATTAATATTACTTCTACCATGGTAATATGAGAAAAATTGTGAGCCCAAAGCTAATGTTACAAAAAAACCACTTGAAATCTACTCAATCAATTATTTTTATTGATAGTAGAGTTCCAGAATACCAATATTTAGCGGCAAATGCGATCGCCAATGCTAAAGTTATCATTATTGATGCAAACCAAGATGGCATCTCTTCAATTACCAAGAATTTAAACAATTATCACTATAAAAATCTTCATTTAGTTACTCATGGGTCTCCAGGATGCCTATATATTGGTAAAACGAAATTAAGTATCGAAAATTTAGGTAAATACGCTACTGATATTAAACAATGGCTAGTAGAAAATTTGATTATTTATGGTTGTCAAGTTGGTTTACAGGAAGTAGGAAAAAACTTTATTCAGCAACTACAAAAAATAACAGGTGCCGTAATAGCTGCTTCTAATTCCTTAACAGGTAACTCAGCTAAAGGAGGTAACTGGAATTTTGAAATAACCACAGGGAAGATTAATTCACCTCTAGCTTTTCCTACTAATATTAGAGATGCTTACCCAGGAATTTTAGCCGAGTTTGTAGTAGATACCCTTGACGATGAAAATGATGGTATTGATAGGGGAGGAATATCCCTGAGAGATGCAATCAATGCAGCTAATAATAATTCTACAAGGGATATTATTACCTTCGCTGAATCTATTGAAGGAGAAACAATTACTCTAACCACAGGAGAAGGTTTAGAAATTACCGACAATTTAGCCATTAGAGGGTCAGTAACTATAGATGCCGACAATGAAGAAATAAATATATTTAACATATTTACCCCATCTCCAGAAGAAAGCATCACAGTAGAAATAGATGACTTAACTCTCACTAATTCCCAACAAGCAGCCATTCTCAATTTTCAAACTCTAGAAGTAGATAACATTACTATTTCCAATAGTAGCCCAGGAATTGAAACTGAAGGAGAAATAACTATTAACAATAGTATTATTGAAGATTCAGAAATCGGTTTAATTAATCGAAGATTAGCTACTATTAATAATAGTATTATTATTAATAATACAGGAGAAAATGGTGCAGGTATTTTTAATGATAATGCCTTAATTGAGATAACCAGAAGCACTATTTCTAACAATTCAGCTAATAATAATGGAGGCGGAATATTCAATAATGAGTTTGGTTTTGCCACAATTATCGAGAGTACGATTATAGAAAATAGTGCTGAAAATGGAGCTGGTATTTATTCTAACGCCATAAGTTTAATTATAAATAACACTACAGTAAATAATAATTCTGCTAATAATCAAGGCGGAGGAATTAACATCAATGAAATAAATGGTTTTCCTGGGTTTGGAGTTTTAACCAATACAACAGTTAGCGGAAATACAGCAACAGAAGGGGGTGGTATTTATAGTAATAGCAATACAAACATATTTAATAGCACTATTACCCTAAATGAAGCCGAAGAAGATGCAGGAAGTGGGGTTTTATTTGTAAATAGTGCTAATGTTACTAACACAGTACTAGCTACTATTGTTAGTACAATTATTTCTGGAAATACTAATACAGATATTGATTTGAGTGACGAAGCGAATACTAATGAGTTTGTAATTAGTAGTTTAGGAAGTAACTTAATTGGTACAGGCAATAGTTTAAGTAGTTTTATTGGATTACAAGACCAAATCGATATAGAAGATCCTCAACTGCAACCCCTAGCTGATAATGGCGGATTCACTTTAACCCATTTACCAGAAGAAGATAGTCCCGCGATTGATGCTAGTGTAACCGAATTGCTGGGAGAAGATTTACAAGATTTAGATGGAGATGGAGATACAGAAGAAACTTTACCCATCGACCAAAGGAATTCTGCAAGAATTTTTAATGATATTCCAGACATAGGCGCGGTAGAAGTATTCACAGATGTAAACTTAGCAGGAAGTAATTCAGATGATAGCATCACCGGGGCTAATGGTGAAGATACGATTAGTGGTCGTGGTGGAAATGACACAATAGAAGGCTTTGGCGGTGATGACATCCTTGATGGTGGTTTAGATGATGATTTAATTTTAGGAGGTGATGGAGATGATGACCTGACAGGCAAAGTCGGCAACGATACCTTAGATGGTGGGAGTGGAGATGACACCATGCGGGGTAGTGATGGTGATGATACTTATATTGTAGATTCCCAAAATGATGTGACGGAAAATGAAAAATCTGATGGTGGGAATGATACAATAATTTCCTCAATTACTTGGTCTATGGGACCTAATAGTAAAAATATTGAGAATCTCACTCTAAATAATGATCGCTTTGTGGCGGGAATTGGTAATTTTCTAGATAATCAAATTATTGGTGATAGTGGTAGAAATCGTCTTAGTGGTAACAAAGGTGAAGATACTCTAGATGGAGGTATCAGAGAAGATCGCCTAATTGGTGGAGATGATGATGATGTTTTAATAGGTGGTTTTGCCGATGATTTACTAGAAGGCGGCGAGGGAAGCGATCGCTTTACCTACAATCAACCCCGAGAAGGAGGAGATGAAATCATTGATTTTGAATCAGATTCGGATTTCATTGTGATTAATGCTAATGGCTTTAGCGAGGATCTAAGCATAGGTACTTTACTAGAATCACAATTAGCCTTTTCAGAAGAAGAAATAACCTCAGACACTCGTTTTATTTATAGTCAGGGAATACTTAGATTTGACCCTGATGGTGATGGGGAAGAATCAGCCGTAGATTTAGCAACTCTGAGTAATAATGTGGATATAAATAACACGAATATCCTTGTAAACTAATAATATTTACTTTCTTATATCTAAAAAAATGCTCAGAAACCCTATAAATAAACCTGTTAACTACTTATTGCCTGACAAACAGCGCTATAAACCCCTAAAAAATCACTCGTTCGCGGGATTTAAAATTCAGGGTTTAAGAATGACCTTCTCCATTCTCTCCATTTTATTCTTACCAGTAGGAATAGTTTGCTACAGCCACAAAAGCTTGGCACAAGTTTTCCCACCCACTTTTCCTCGGGATTCTTCCCCCTTACCAACAGATCCCGAACCCCTACCTCAGCCAGCGCCAGAAATTCCCCTAGATACTCCACCAACCCCTCAACCACCTCAACCAGATATACCTGGTGTGATTAATGTGGTTGGTTTTGAATTTCAGGGGAACGAAAGTCAGGTATTTACTGAAGAAGAGTTGCAAGAAGTAGTTAAACCCTATTTAGGGGAAATTAGCTTTTCTAGTTTGTTGCAAGCAGAAGCAGCAGTAACCCAACTATATATAGAAGCAGGATATATAAATTCTGGCGCAGTTATTCCCGCAGGACAAACCTTTGATGCTGATAACGCAGTTGTTACCATTCAAATCATTGAAGGTGGTATAGAAGATATTATTGTAACCGTAGATGGGAGACTTAACCCTAACTATGTTAAAAAGAGATTAGCACTAGCTACAAAAACTCCTCTCAATCAACAGGATTTACTCGAAGCTTTACAACTACTCCAGCTAGACCCGGTAATTGAGCAAATCTCCGCTAGACTATCTACAGGGGTAACTCCCGAATTGAGCTTACTAGAAGTAGAAGTAATTGAGGCTGATACTTTTAGAGTGAGTGCGATCGCCGATAATGGCAGAGTCCCTAGTGTTGGTAGTTTTCGTCGGGGTGTAGTGATTAACTCTCTCAACCTCTCGGGAAGAGCCGATAATTTACGTTTAGAATATATCAATACCGATGGAAGTGATACCTATGATGGACGCTATCAAATCCCTGTAAATGCCCGCAACGCTAAGGTTACTCTCTCGGGAAGATTTACTGATTCTGAAGTAATTGAACCTCCCTTTGATGAATTAAATATTACTGGAGATACTCTCTACTATGATTTAAGTTTTCAGCATCCAGTCATTCAGACACCTTTTCAAGAATTGACTTTAGGAATCACCGCCTCCCGCGCCGCTAGTAAAACTACTATCTTGGGGGTAGGCTTTCCTCTCTCCCTAGGTGCCGAGGATGATGGTGAAACTAAAATTTCCGCCCTGAGATTTTTCCAAGAATGGACTAAGCGTAATCCCCGTGATATTGTTGTGGTTCGCTCTCAATTTAGTCTTGGTATTGATGCTCTTAATGCTACTACTAATGCTGAACTTCCTGATAGTCGTTTTTTCAATTGGCGTGGACAAGGTCAATATGTGAGACTTCTTGCCCCAGATACTTTATTTGTGCTGCGTTCTGATTTACAACTATCTACTACTTCTCTCTTAGCTTTAGAACAGTTTGCCTTGGGAGGACTTTATACAGTGCGTGGTTATCGTCAAGATGCTTTACTTACAGATAATGGTTTTTTTACTTCAGCAGAGGTGAGAATACCAGTTTTGAGAATACAGCGCATCGAAGGAGTTTTTCAGGTTGTACCCTTTGTTGATTTTGGTGTCGGCTGGAATAATCCAGACAATCCTATCCCAACTTTTGACCCCAATACTTTAGTTGGTGTTGGTGTTGGTCTTGCTTTTCAAGCAAGTGATAGAGTGACAGCCCGTTTTGATTGGGGTATTCCTCTCACTGAAGTTCGTGATGGAGATCGCACCTGGCAAGAAAATGGTCTCTATTTCTCCATTAATTTAACTTTGTTTTAAATTCTCCCTATAATATTTGTCAATTAATTGTCAATAATTGGCGATCGCCCTCCTCTTAAACCAGACAAATACTAAATTCTTTCTCTTTTAGATAATAATTGCTCTTCTAGTATAGCGATCCGATGATAAGCTGCTGTTAATTGAGCTGTCAGTCTCTGAATTTGCACATCAGGGGATAAAAGTTCTTCTAGATGAGGTTTTTCAGTACTTTCTTCCGTAGAATCATCTAATATATCCTTGTGTTTTGTCAAGGAAGATTGAGAGGGTTTAGATATGTGGTTGATTTTACGAATATCCTGGTTATTTTGTTTTTGATCTCTAGTTGGCAATGATTTCTGGGATGTTTTTGATCGATTATTTGGCCTATTATCTATCAAGGTGTCTATTTGTGAGCTTAAAACCTCTATAATGCAATATAGCTGGTCTACCTTGTAATTTAATTCAAGCATTTGTCTTTGTACAGCTTCCATGAAAATTCCTATCTTTGCTTAATTCATTCTATATTAACTAAGGTTTCCTTAAACCGAGTTATTATTTATGATTAATTTAATTATTTATTTATAATTTATCCCTTAGAAAAAAAATGAAGACCCGTCGTTCTCTCTTAATTGGTTTAAGTAGTCTTATTGTTGCTAACTTTTTAACAAGCTGTCAGCGAAATAACCATAAATTAAAATTCTCTTTACTCAATAATTCCATACCGCCTCAACTCTTAGGCAAATTCCGTAAATCTTTAACTAGTCAAGATTTAATTGCCTTTCAATTAAACGATAAATTGCAGGAAATTTGGCAATTATTAGCAGACAAACAGGGAAATTTAGTAACCTTAGGTGATGCTTGGTTACAAAAATCAATTCAAAATAAATTGATACAACCTTTAGAGATAGAAGAATTAACAGGATGGCAAAAATTACCACCAAGATATCAAGAATTAGTTAGACGAAGCGACGAAGGTTATGTGAGTGAAGAGGGAAAAATATGGGGAGCCCCCTATCGTTGGGGGACAACAATGATCGTCTATCGTCAAGATAAATTTGAACAACTGAAATGGTTACCTCAAGATTGGTCAGACTTGTGGCGAGAAGAAGTGCGCGATCGCCTATCCTTGCCCGCTAATATCAGAGAAGTAGTCGGTTTAACTTTAAAAAAACTCGGACATTCCTATAACACTAGAGATTTAGCCTCCGTATCAGAATTAGAACAAGAGTTAAAGCAGTTAGATAAACAAGTCAAATTTTACAGTTCTGATCACTATCTACAACCCATCGTTATGGGCGATACATGGATAGCAGTAGGTTGGTCTACAGATATCATTCCCCTAACTAAAGCTTACAGCAATATTGAAGCAGTAGTCCCTCAATCTGGTACATCTATTTGGGTTGATTTATGGGTAAAATCTGCATACACTCAAGAAAGTGATTTAATTCAAAAGTGGATTGATTTTTGTTGGGAAACTCAATCGGCAGAATCAATCACTCGTCTAACTAATGCCGCTTCACCGATAATTTCCCCTCAAGATTTAGATGTAAATAATTTAGTAGCCATAGATACTGAAATTTTTAACAAAAGTGAATTTCTTCTGCCCCTATATCCAGCAACTTTAGAACAATATGAGTCTTTATGGAAAAGCGTAATTAGTTAATTGGCTGCCAAATCAATCCCCTGCTCCCCCTCTCCCGGAGCTCCCCCTCTCCCTGCTATACAAGGGTTTGGTGAGTTGCTTATAAAGCCCCCCTTCTTTGATCTTGCATCTTTACCTAATGTTATTGGTGGGGGATGAGTCTTGAAGTCTTGAAGTCTTGAAGTCTTGAAGTCTTGAAGTCTTGAAGTTTTGAAGTAAAAGAATTGATCCTAACCCCTTAAAAATTGATTCTCGCCTGTTGGCAAATTTCAGTACTTTTGTACTTGCGTGCTTTGGTATAAGTATAGTAATATACATTTTATCCACAACTTAAGTAATTTTACTTAAAATCCCCCCTCTCCCCTGCCTCACAAGGGTAGGTTTTTTACAAAGAGCTTGTAGTAAAAGTAAGACAAGGTAGACAAGGAGGGAAAGTAGACAACTCAGACCCTCGCATCTTTACCCAAAGTTACTGGTTGTGTTTGAGTAATGAGTAATGAGTAATGAGTAATGAGTTTTTTTAAGTATTTATATTTACTTTTTTGAACCAAAAAACCCACCGAAACCACTAAATGAATGAATTTTTCTGACCGCTAAATTAGTACAAAAATACTCGTGCTTTGCTCTCAGCATAAGTATTTGTATGCTACACAAAGCCAAAAACATACTTTTTTACTTGTATTATCTCCCTTGTCTACTTGTCTTCGTTCCTCCCGGAGTCCCATATCAAAGCACCAAAACAAAAGTACAGAAATTGGCCGACAAGGGAGAATCAATTTTTAAGCGCGATCGCATTAATTCTCTTACTCATTACTCATTACTCATTACTCATTACTCAACCACAACAAGTAACATTAGGTAAAGATGCAAGATCTGAGCTTGTCCCGTCCTCACCGAAATGTTAAAAACCTACCCTTATCAGCTCTCCCCCTCTCCCTGCTCCCGGTGCTCCCTGCTATACAAGGGTTTGGTGAGTTGCTTATAAAGCCCCCCTTAATAAGGGGGGTTTGGGGGGATCATTTAGCTATAAAATTGGGCATAGTTGATGAATGTCCTAAGCCTCTCTTTTTCTGCTATAGCATTTCAAAGGACTCATGAGGTTGTACCTAACTCCAGCAAAGCTGCCTCGGTGCCTCGGTGCCTCCTGCCTCAAAAGGATAACTTTTGTACCTCACAAGAATGGGAACTGCTATATATAATTAAGCCCACCTACTTATATAATCGCGAGACAAAATTTTAAGCTTTTCTTTAACTTTGAAGGGCTTTTTTAATTGAAAATAATTACTAATAACTCTTATAATGAGAAAAATTCGCATCTAGGGTTAAATTATGGATCGGCATATTAATGGCAATGATCAGAAATTTTCTTATTTTGGGGGGTCAGTAGAAGAGGAAACTGAAAACGAAGAGATTCTTAAAGAAAGTGAAATTGAGTCTTTTTACCCTTTAGCAGAAGTGAAACCAGGTAAACGAATATGGTTAGTTGGTTTTAAGGGTAAAGGAGGAATTAATCGACTTTTGGCCATGGGATTAACTCCGGGAGCTCAATTAGAGGTGATAAGCTCCCAAGCTAGTGGCTCAGTATTAGTAGCAATTCAAAACAGTCGCATTGGTGTAGGAGCGGGAATAGCTCAAAGAATATTAGTAAGTGATCAACCTTTGAAGAATAGAAAAATGGAAGCAGAAACCAGTACATATTTACGAGAAATGACTCAGGGAAGTCAAGGAAGAATCATCGGCTACGAAAAAGCCAGAGGAGGTTATAGCAGTGACCGCAGTGGTGTTAACAACATTGATCACTAACTTTTCCCCCCAACCCCCCTTACCAAGGGGGGCTTTTCATCATTTTTGTCAACATCTATTGGCTCATTGCTATGGTAAAAAACATTAATCATTCTTCTAGTTATGTAGCTTATCCTGCTGTAATTGAAGAAGCTTTAGCTGAATTAGGACCTTATATCAACAAGAACAGTACTAAGCGTATTGTTGACCCCCGCTGGACAGCACTAAATTTATTACAATACGATGGAGGAGTAGCCCCAGAGTTGGGGGGAGAAGAATTAGTTAAAATTATCGCCAAACATCGGCGCCAAATTCATCAAGTATTGGGAGAGGATATCGATATTCTCATAGCTGATAGTCGTTATGGTTTTATTAATCAACTTACCCAGGGAGCGACTCAAAACACAGGACAATTAAATAATACTACTTCAGACCGCCTCGATCAAATCGTCCTCAATCGTTGGCTAGGAATTCCTATTTTTTTCCTAGTAATGTATCTGATGTTCCTCTTCACAATTAACATCAGTGCAGCATTTATTGACTTTTTCGACTGAGTAATGAGTCTTGAAGTAAGGAGTAAGGAGTAATTATTTGAGTAATGAGTCTTGAAGTAAGGAGTAATGAGTTAAAGAATTAATGCTCAACGCTTAAAAATTGGTTGACCGAGTGCAAAATCTTCGGCGAAAGAGAAATGAACTTTTTCTGAGGTTAATTTAGTACATATAGCAATGACCAAATAGATGTTTACAGTTATCATGAAAAGCCCCCCTTGTTAAGGCTATCCTTTATAAACATCTTTCTTAACACAAAACTTGACAAAAACCGTAACTTGTGGGTAAGTGCTTTGTTAGATTCTGTTTAAGAAAATAATGTATAAAAATATACATTATTTAGGAAATTAAGTAATTTTACTTAAAAATTTTCTCCCTGCTCCCTGCTCAGAAGCTCCCTGCTATACAAGAGTTTCAGAGTTGCTTATAAAGCATAGCTTGTTAAGGGGGGGAAGGGGGGATCTGTAAATATAAATATTGTTAACAGTACAACGCTCATTGCTATAAATACTGGTGCAAGATATAAGACACCGTAAAAGGTGCGGTAATTGTCAACATTACTAGGAAAAACACTAAATAAATGATTTTAACTGAAATTCAATCCTATCTAATTGAACATAAAAAAGCCTCTTTAGCTGAACTAGCGATTAAATTTCATCGTGAACCAGACTACCTTCGTCATATTCTCAAGCATTTAATTCGCAAAGGCAGGATACAGCAAATGAAAACTCAAAAATGTAAAAGTTGTTCTAGTTGTCCACCAGAGTCAATTGAATTTTATGAATGGCTAGAACCTTCTTAGCGCTTGAAAATAAAAGATTGAAGATTATCTGATATCTTTAGGTTTTGAGGATGATAACCTCAGATATGTGAGAGATCCCAAGATAAAAGCAATCATAAATAGAATTGGATTGCGTATTCCCAAAACTATAGCGGTAATACCTGGACCAGGACAGTAGCCAGCAATACCCCAACCTAAGCCAAAAATCACCGCACCCAGAATTAATGGTCTATCTATATCTTTTTTAGTAGGCAAATAAAACTTACTACTGAAAATTGGTTGCGGTAAACGCAGTACAAAACGAAAGGCAATTAGTGTAACTCCTACAGCACCCCCTAAGACAAATAAGAGGGTGGGATCCCAGTCTCCAAAGAGATCTAAAAATCCTAAGACGCGATCGCGATCAATCATTTGAGAGAGGCTTAAACCAAAACCAAATAGTAACCCCGACAAAAGAGCAATTAAACTTTGTTTCATTTTCTTTTACTATTAAGCAATCAGATGATTAGTAATAAATACTGTTATAATTGCTGTAACCATAAAAGTAACAACAGCAATCAAAGAGCGAAAAGATAGTCTTCCCAAGCCACAGACACCATGACCACTAGTACAACCATTCCCCATCCTTGTACCAACACCCACGAGAAAACCACCCACAATCATGGCTACTGGTGCAAAAGAAGATACAGGGGTAGGTTCTTTTGCCAAGACATATTCATAAATTAAACCTCCTCCCAGCATCCCTGCAATAAACAGCCATCGCCAATTTTCTTCAGGCTTAAATTTGATTGCACCATTTACCATGCCACTAATACCAGCGATTCGACCATCAAAAGCTAGTAAAATAGTCGCACTCATTCCAATCAGCATTCCACCGATTAAAGCGGGGATCCAGTTAACTTCTGCCATATTAGATATTTTAATATTTTAAATTTTACTATACAACTATGGTATCATATTATCGCGTTATACCCAGATTTTGCCTATTTAGAGATTTAGTAGGTTGGGCAGGGAGATAACCCAACAATTTAACTCCGTGGTCTCCAACTGCTGAGGGGGTGACAGCGCTAGAAGGGCGCAAGCCTTGCGCCCCTACTAATAAATTCATTTTCTCACATCTTCCACCAGTACTTATGTACCAAATTATTGTGGTCAAAAGCCGAAGAAAAGAATCTATAGAACAAAAATACTGAATACGCCTTGAGTGTCAACCAATTTTTAAGGGGTGCAATAAACTTACTCAAAATTGCCAGCGAAAGCGGAGAGCGCCTTAGAGGCTGTTTTGTGGTCAATAATCTTGAGTTATTGGGAGGCGCTCTCCGCCACTTCACAAGTTATTTGTGACCCCAAACCATTAACTGGTAAAGGCTGGCAATTTTGAGCAGGTTTTCTCTCGCGGGTGACAGCGCTAGAAGGGCGCAAGCCTTGCGCCCCTACTAATAAATTCATTTTCTCACATCTTCCACCAGTACTTATGTACCAAATTATTGTGGTCAAAAGCCGAAGAAAAGAATCTATAGAACAAAAATACTGAATACGCCTTGAGTGTCAACCAATTTTTAAGGGCGATCGCATTAATTCTTTAACTCATTACTTCAAGACTTCTTACTTCAAAACTTCAAAACTTCAAGACTTCAAGACTCATTATTCGTGGTCTAACTCCTTATGAATTTACAGTCACTCTCGACAAAGAAATAGATACATCTATATCTTTAAACTATGAAACTGTAGACGAAACAGCCCAAATTAGTGACTGTAAATAACGGGGATTTAACTATCAACCCCAATGGGTCTTTTATTTACACACCAGATGAAGACTTCTTTGGCACAGATACCTTTACCTATCGGGCGAATGATGGTCAAGATGATTCTAATCTGGCGACTGTGACTATATTGGTAGAAGAAGTCATTGACCCTGATGGTTCAAATCCACAACCTTCTAATCCCTATATTTTTGTTGCAGGGGTAGAAGAAAATCAACTCAATGATTCTAACAATTTTATTGTTTAAAAAAAATGTAAAAAACCTACCCCTGTGAGGGGGTAGGTAAGGAATAAATAATTAATGATTAATTATTCGATTCCTTCAATGCGGTCTTCGACTTCTTGGTATAATTCCCGCAAACGGTCTATATTGGTTTCAGAAGTTTCCCAATAACCACGACCATTTACTTCCAAAAGAGTACTAACCATGCGGCGGAAAGAATGAGGATTGAGATTCATCAATCGCTTACACATTTCTTGATCTTCAATAAAAGTAGTATTGGTATCTTCATAAATCCAATTATCTACAGCGCCTGCGGTAGCAGACCAACCCATAGTATTAACTAGGCGTTTGGATAACTCACGAACACCTTCGTATCCATGGTTAAGCATACCTTCGTACCATTTAGGATTAAGTAGTTTAGTGCGGGCATCTAAACGAACTGTTTCTGATAAGCTACGTACTTGGGCGTTAGCAGTGGTAGTATCAGCGATGTAAGAAGCTGGTTTTTTACCGTCTTTACGCAGACTAGAAATAAGCTTAGTAGGATCTGAATCGAAATAGTGGGACACATCCGTTAAACTAATCTCAGAAGAATCTAAATTTTGGAAAGTCACATCAGCGGTTTTCAAAGAAGACTCAAAAATCTCCCGATTTTCTCCCATAACTCCAGGATTATCGGAATCAAAAGCAAAAGATTTGCGCTTCAAATACATCTCTTGTAACTCTGATTCTTCTTCCCAACTGCTATTTTCTACTGCTAAGTTAACATTAGCGGCATAGGAACCAGAAGCATTAGAGAAGACACGAGTTGCTGCTTGACGCAGATTTACTCCTAACTCTTTTGCTTGTTCTAAAGCATGTTTACGTACATAGTTCATTTCTAAAGGTTCATCAGCCTCAGCAGCTAATTTAACTGCTTGGTCTAAAAGATTCATCTGATTAATGAACAAGTCGCGGAATACTCCAGAACAATTTACTACCACATCGATACGAGGACGACCTAATTCTTCTAAAGAAATTAGTTCTACCTTGTTGATTCGTCCTAAAGCATCGGGTTTAGGCTTAACTCCCACCATCCAGAGAATTTGAGCGAGGGATTCTCCATAGGTTTTAATGTTATCAGTACCCCAAAGTACAGAAGCTATAGTTTCAGGGTATTTCCCGTCATTTTCTTGTTTTTGACGCTCTAACAGGCGATCTACAACGGTTTTAGCCGATTGAACCGCAGCAGTCGTGGGAATTGATTGGGGGTCTAGGGCGTGAATATTTTTGCCAGTTGGTAGTATGTTAGGATTGCGTACCGGGTCTCCTCCAGGTCCAGGCAGTACATATTCTCCACTTAAAGCTTGAAGTAAACCGTCTAATTCTTTGTCTGCACAAACCTGTTCTAAACAGAATTCTAGGAATTTAAACAGAGGTTTGAGCAATTCAGGGTCAACTTGACCATATCCTGCATTAGTTAAAGCTTCTAACCAAGGTGTTTTTTGACCGCGATTAAAGAAGTTAAATGGGGTTACTTTACTAACTCGGCCATCGCTTTCGGTTTGACTATCTACTAAAGCGGCTACGGCTTCGCGAGTGGCTTGAGTAATTTTTTGTAACAAGTCTACATCTGCTAAAACACCATTGTTATTGTTTTGATAGATTTCTTCAATGTCTCTATCAATGCTTTGGGCAATAATTCTGGGGAGGGAGACTATACCATCTTCGGGACGGTCTAAACTAGCGATATTTACTAAAGTGGCGATCGCCTCTGTAGCTGTTGGTGGTTTACCTACTACATGAAGTCCACATGGTAGTAAACGTGATTCAATTTCCATCAGTTTCTGATAGACTTTACCTACTACCCTATCCCGTTCTTCTGGACTGAGGTCTTTTGCTTCTTCGGGTAAGTCAATATCTTTATCTAAATTAACTAACCGACACTTATCAGCAATACTATTGAGAATTGGTACACCCCTGCCTGTATCTTTCAGAGTTTGATAGGAGGATATTAACTCTGAGAGTTCTTGTAAACCCTTGTATAGTCCTGCATTTTCTGCGGGAGGTGTCAGGTAAGAAATAGTCTCTGCATAACTACGACGTTTAGCAATTGTTGCTTCTGATGGGTTATTGGCCGCGTAGTAATATATATTAGGAATGGTGCCAATTAAATTGTCTGGGTAACATGCTCCTGACATACCCATCTGTTTACCGGGCATAAATTCTAGAGAACCGTGAGTACCGAAGTGTAGCACTGCGTCTGCTTGCCAAATTTCGCTCAAATAGGTGTAATAGGCGGCAAAACCGTGGTGAGGACTAGCTGAACGAGAAAATAGTAGGCGCATGGGGTCCCCTTCGTATCCAAAGGTTGGTTGTACTCCTATAAATAGGTTCCCAAAGCTTTTTCCATAGACTAAGAGGTTTTGTCCATCGCTATTTAGTTCTCCTGGTGGTGGTCCCCAGTTTTCTTCTAAACGGGTAGAATAGGGGGTTAAACGCTCGTATTCTGTGACACTCATGCGATAAGCAACATTGAGTTCTGGGCTTTGATATTGTGCTGAGGCATCATTAATAACTTCTGCCATTAAGGCTTCTGGTGACTCAGGTAATTCTGGTATATCATAGCCATTACTTTGCAGACCTTTGATTACTTCGTAGATGGAACCAAATACGTCTAAATAAGCTGCTGTACCTACATTTCCTTTGTCTGGAGGGAAACTAAAAATAGTAATTGCTACTTTTTTGTCTTGGTTGGTTTTTTTACGTAGGTTAGCCCATTTCATTGCTCTTTGGGCAATGGTTTCTGTTCTATCTTGTAGAGTAATCGCTTTGCCTGTGGCGTCATCCCTTCCTGATAAAATTAATGGTTCAATTGCCCCATCTAGTTCTGGTATGGCAATTTGTAAGGCTACTTGGATTGGATGTAGTCCTAAATCGCTTGCTTCCCATTCTTGAGTTGTTTGGAATACTAATGGTAAAGCTACCATATAGGGACGATTTAGTTTTTTCAAGGCTTCTACTGCTGTAGGATGGTCTTGTCTGGCTGGACCTCCCACTAAAGCAAAACCTGTTAATGATACTACTGCATCCACCATTGCTACTGGAGTTACTCCTTTGACTCTGCGGTCATAGAAGTATTCTTCTACTGGTTTGGAGAAGTCTAAACCCCCAGCAAAGACTGGAATTACTCTTGCTCCCATCGCTTCTAATTCTTGTACCATGGATACGTAGTGGGCATCGTCTCCTGTTACTAAATGGGTACGCTGTAAAATTAAACCAATACAGGGAGCTGATGGCTGTTTTTGTTCTGAGGCTATGTCTGGTCTTTGTTTATGCCATTCTAGATATTCTTGTACATCCTCAAACATTTTTGGCGCTAAAGGATGCCAGATTCCCATATCTGGATATACTATGGGATCTTTGTAGCTGATTGCTGTGTCTTTTTTGTTTTCTAACACATATTTGTCAGCTACCATAATTAAAAAGTTTTCAATATTTTCTGGGGATCCTCCTAACCAGTATTGAAAACTCATCATAAAACTCCGTGCATCTTGAGCTTTGTCTAAAGGCATATACTTTAGTACTTTGGGCAAGGTGCGTAGTAGTTTTAGCATTCCATCTTCAAAGGATGCTCCTGATTTTTCTTTGCGTTTCTTCATAAATTGGGCGATCGCGCTCTTCGATTGTCCTAGTTGAGACATAGAAAAACTTCCCAATTTATTTAGACGCATCATCTCCGGCATCGATGGAAATACTATTACTGCATCTATATCGTCTCTTTTTGCTTTTACTGTTTCTGCTATTTTTGCGGCTAAATCTTCTATAAATATTAAAGAGGCTATGAATATGTTTGCTTCTGCAATTTTTTCTTCAAAATCCGCATAGTTCTCTGGATTTCTTAATTCCTCTAGTAAATAACCGCTTAGTTCTATAGCTATACTCTCATTCGTTTCGTTAATTGATTTAACTGCTGCTGCTAGAGAACTTTGGTATTGGGATTCTAGCACGACATAGACCACCTTGACTAAAGCTTTTGCTTCTGTTCTTTCTGGTGAAATGTGTCGAATGGTGGACTTGACGTGAGTGAACATAAATAATATTCTCCTTCAACTTAAGCTTATATGAATTTGGGCCTTTTATTTTTATACCAAAAAAATACCTACTTTTTTTCCCTATCTCCTAATTTGCAACAATTTGATAAAAATTTTAAAAATTACTTTACATTTATTTGTCAATTTTATAGCAGGCACTTTTATTGTTTGTAAATAAAAATTTACAAACAATATATTGACAAAAATAAAACTTTAAGGTAATAATAAATTTTCTCTAGCCAGTATCTTGAGTTAAACTTATATCTTGCACCAGAACTTATGTACTAATTTTTAGGTCAGCAAAAATACTGAATACGCCTTGAGCTCAGATCTTGCAACCCAACACCTAACAGTCGGTAAAAAGGAGTTAGATTGTTGGGTTTCGTTACCTCAACCCAACCTACTGGCTATCTGGTGGTGGTTGAGTTTTGAAGTTTTGAAGTTTTGAAGTTTTGAAGTTTTGAAGTTTTAAAGTAATGAGTTAAAGAATTAATGCTCAACCCTTAAAAATTGGTTGACCGAGTGCTACGATCTTAGGGTAAACTCAGACCCTCGCACCTTTGCCAAAAGAAGAGGGGTGATGGTTGAGTCTTGAAGTCTTGAAGTGAAAGAAGTTTTAACGTAATAAGTTTTGAAGTTTTAAAGTAATGAGTTAAAGAATTAATGCTCAACGCTTAAAAATTGGTATACCTTTGCAAGATATGGGAAATACGAGAAATGAACTTTTTCTGAGGTTAATTTAGTACATAAGTTCTGGTGCGAGTGATATGAGGAAGACAAGGAGACAAGGGAGATAATACAATGAAAACAGCGTCTTGTCATACTTATGTATACCTTAAAATCCCTGTTTCCTTTAAATATAATTAAGTAGCAGGTTAAAATTGAGGAAAATATAGTAAATATATACTACAAGCCAGAAGCGATCGCCGCTTAGTACCAATCTCTGTTTCCTTTAAATATAATTAAGTAGCATGTTAAAATTGAGGAAAATATAGTAAATATATACTAAAAGTCAAAAGCGATCGCCGCTTAGTACCAATCTCTGTTTCCTTTAAATATAATTAAGTAGCATGTTAAAATTGAGGAAAATATAGTAAATATATACTAAAAGTCAAAAGCGATCGCCGCTTAGTACCAATCCCTATTTCTTATACTGATTAAAGAAAGACATTATTACAAAAGATACAAATGACTTCTCATCCAATATCAGAAACAATAATCAAACACGCTAATAACCCCGAAACCTTTCCTGTGGTTTTAGAAGAAATTTATCACCAATATTCTCAGAGAGAAATTAGACTTGCTTTGGTGAGTAATCCTCATACTCCTGCTAAGATTTTATGGAAGTTAGGAGAAGATTTTCCCCAAGAGTTATTAAGTAATCCAGTATTTGATTTAATGCTACAAGAAAATCCTAACTTGTTGGCGAATATGCCCGAAGGGACTTTAAGTAGCATAATGCGTTTACCATACCTTGAAGAATCTTATGTTCTTTTTGCTTTAGACAATTGTCAGAAAAATAAAAAAATACTGGCAGTGATTATTTCTTATCAGAAAACACTATTAAATAAGTGGCGACAAGATAATCCTGATGTAGATATTAGTTTACAAGGTGCCAATTTAGAAGGTGCCAATTTACAAGGTGCCAATTTAAGATATGCCTATTTACAAGATGCCAATTTAAGAAGTGCTGATTTACAAGGTGCCAATTTAGAAATTTATAGAAGTCAAGCTAAATTAGGAACATGCTCTTTTTATTCTTATGCTACTGTATATGTAATTAAAAAAGATAAAAGGTTGACTTTAGCAATTTGTGCTATTCGACCAACTGATACAATGGTAGCAGTAATTAGCTACTTATTAGGTTATATTTTTCCACTTAAACTAAATTTTAAAACATTATATTTAGACAGAGATTTTTTCAGTATTGCAGTGATTCGTTGGCTGCAAGCTTTGAAAATACCTTTTATTATGCCAGCAATAAGGCGAGGTAAAACTGGTGGAATTAATCAATTTCTTCTAGGAGGAAAAAGTTATAAAACAAGTTATACAATGTCTAAAAATAAAGAAGATTTTGTCACTTTTGACTTGTGGATAGTTTGTAAGTATTTAAAGGGAAAAAGAAATAAAAAAGGAATCGAATATTTTGCTTATGTTGTCTATAAACCTTATGTAAGTTTAGATTATATTCATCAAAGTTATCGTCAACGCTTTGGGATTGAAAGTAGTTATAGAATTAAAAATATTTGTAGAATAAAGACAACTAACAAAAACCCGATTATTCGATTATTATTTATAGGTATTTCTTTTATTATAGTAAATATATGGATTAATCTGCTCTGGAAAAAAGTTAGCAAACCTCGCCGTGGTGGAAGATTAATTTATCATTCTCTTTTTACTTTTAAACAAATGTTGTCTTTTTTAAGCCATTCTATTGACCAAATTTACCAGATAGTTGATGGTATCTATTTACCTTCTGGTTAATAAGTTTAGTAAATTAATAAGTTTTGTTTATCTATTATCTTTAATATTTTGTATTGAATCTTACCAAAGTTGAAACGCGCACCGCGAAGCGGATCTCGCACGAGATCGCTCTGGGGAAAAACTTTTCCATCTACTGACATTGGGTTAAAATAAAATTATTAAAAAATAAGTGTCAATCTTGGCCCAGTACAATTATCTAATCAATTTTCATGAATACCACAGACCAAAATCTCATCAATACATCTGAAGCTAGGGTACTTCCAACAGTAACTATTCCTGACGGTGATGACTTAGCTACTTTTACTATCGATGCCGTAGATAATAACATCCTCGATGGCAACCAACTGGTAACTATCAGCCCTTCAGCTAATGGATTTAGCGATGTCAGTCAAGAATTAACAGTCTTAGATAATTTTGATAACGAAACACTTTTTCCAGCTCAATTCAATCTTGCTGAGTTAAACGGTAGCAATGGTTTTGTGATTGAAGGGATTAGTAGCGGGGATCGATTGGGCATTTCTGTTAGTACTGCCGGAGATATGAATAGTGATGGCCTTGATGATTTGATTATTGGGGCTTACTTTGCAGATCCAGGTGGTAGAAGAAATGCAGGTCAAAGCTATGTAATTTATGGTAATCGTGATTTAGGCAGAGGTGATTTATCTTCTATAAAGTTAGATGAACTTGACGGAAACAATGGTTTTACTATTAATGGAATTCAAGGTGCAGAGTTTTCTTCTATTACAGGACAATTTGAAGGAGAAGATGAATCAGGTAAATCAGTGAGTGGAGGGGGTGATTTTAACGGTGATAATTATGATGATGTAATTATTGGAGCATGGGAAGCAAATAGAGTCGTTAGAGGAAATCCTCTTGTTAATGCCGGAGAAGCCTATATTGTTTATGGTGGACCTAATGTAGGTACTAATGGTAGTTTTGAACTAGTATCACTAAGAAATGACGGCGATAACGGTAATAACGGTTCAATTATACCTAGTATATTTACAAACGAATTCTTTGGGACAGAAGTAGATAATATAGGTGATATTGATAATGATGGTTTTGATGATGTAATTGTTGATGGTACGCAAGGTAACACTTATATCTTATTTGGGAAAACAAATTCATCCACCAATTTCAGGGCTCATGTTATTAATGGTGACATTGCTTCTGTAGATGGGGGAGGAGATGTAAATGGTGATGGAATTGAAGACATCATTCTTGGAGGAGGAAGACAAGAGAGTTATATAATATTTGGAAGTACAGGTGTAACCAATTTACCAGCAGAAATCAATAATTTAAATGGGAATAATGGATTTGTTATTACTCATAATCATACAGGAAATGACTCCAATCAAGTTAGTATTATAGGAGATATTAACAACGATAATATTGATGACTTAATTGTTGCTCCAGATGAGGTTGAAGAGAAATATGTAGTTTTTGGCAGTAACAATCTAGGAAACACAGGCAATTTTGACCTAACAACTCTAAATGGGCGAAATGGTTTTGTAATTAATGGAATTTCAGGGAGCTTATTTGGCGATTCGGTGAGTAATGCAGGGGATATAAACGGAGATGAAATAGATGACCTAATTATAGGTAATGATGGGAAAAGGCCTGATGGAGAAGTTTATGTTTTATTTGGCGCAACAAACATAGGTAACAGAGGCAGTGTAAATATTTCTGAATTAAATGGGAACAATGGTTTTTCTATTCGTGGTTTACCCAATGATGATAACTTAGGACGATCAGTAAGTAGTGCAGGAGATTTAAATGGAGATGGGGTTGATGATTTGGTTATCGCTGCTGATGGAGCTCAGGTCGATAATCAAGATAACCGCGGCAAAGGTTACATCATTTTTGGTCAATCTAAAGATATTACTCCACCTTCACAACCAGATCTTAATGAAGTTGTTGGCACAAATGACGACGATTCACTAGATGGTAGTTTTGATGATGATTTACTTCTAGGTAACGATGGTAACGACTTTTTAATTGGTAAAAATGGCAATGATATCCTTGATGGTGGTCGCGGTAACGATACTTTACGTGGTAGTGATGGCAATGACTACTACATAGTCGATTCTGTTGATGATGTAGTAGAAAATGAAAAGCCAGATGCTGATGGTGGCATTGATACTATAGAATCTTCTGTGGATTGGGCACTAGTACCAAAAGGTAGAAATGTTGAAAATCTTATTTTGACTAGCGAGCGCTTTACTGCTGGTATAGGAAATATTCTCGATAATCGCATAATTGGCAGTATTTCTAAAAATCGCCTCAGTGGTGGTAGTGGTGATGATTACCTAGATGGTGGCAGACAAGAAGACCGCTTACTAGGTAACTCAGGTAATGATACACTCGTTGGTAGTTTTGCTGATGATTTATTAGAAGGTGGCTTGGGACGCGATCGCTTTCAGTTTGCTCGCATTGATGAAAGATTAGGTATTGATACAATTGCTGACTTTAATCCCGTTGCTGATTTTATTTCTCTTAATCAAAGAGGTTTTGATGGTATTAATGAGGTTGGGGCAATTGATGATGACCAATTATTGATTGTAGATAATTTAGATGATTTAGAAGCTGATTTTACTCTTGGTTTTGTCTATGCCACCAATGATGGAAGCTTGGCTTATATCGATAGTGACAATGGTGTAGATTTAACTCAGTTTGCTGTTCTCAGCAATTTGCCTGATATCGAAGCCGATAATTTTTTGTTCTTTTAGCTTGGGCTACGAAAAAAATTGTAACTATCAGTAGATGGAAATGTTTTCTAGAAGCCTTATGGCTTCGTTTATATAGAGCAAAAGTACTATCATCTCTAATCCTTGTTTTACAATTGTTTTTACCTTTGATAGATTTTATTCTGCGAGCGATCGCCAAGAGTGGCAAGATTATTTTGTCAAATACGAGGGCTGAAAAGCTTATTATCTCGTTGATCAAAAAAAGTTTTCCATCTACTGAATTTACAAGGTGCCAATTTACAAGGTGCCAATTTAGGAGGTGCCTATTTACAAGATGCCAATTTACAAGGTAACAATTTAGAAGGTAACAATTTACAAGGTGCCAATTTACAAGGTGCCTATTTACAAGGTGCCTATTTACAAGGTGCCTATTTACAAGGTGCCTATTTACAAGGTGCCAATTTACAAGG
>NZ_JALKVM010000026.1:0-32537 GCF_057440575.1 Johannesbaptistia floridana | reverse complement strand
CTCCGGTGCTCCCTGCTTCTCCTCACCATTTTCTTTGTCAAGAATGAAAAGACCCCCCTTAATAAGCAGGGCTGTTTCATTCTAAAATTTTGTCGTAAGCTAGAAGCTAGACACCACAAAAGTTTACGCTCTTTTTAGCTATTATTAGAAAAAAGGGGATTTATTATTAGCAAAAAATCCCATCTCAGAAGCTCCCTGCTCCGGTGCTCCCTGCTTCTCCTCACCATTTTCTTTGTCAAGAACGAAACAGCCCTGCCTTAATAAGGGGGGCTTTTGATGATAACTGTAAACATCTATTTGCGAGCTTGCTATAAGTTCTGGTGCAAGATATGAGCTAAACTCACACCAAAGCATCTATACCTAATGTTACTGGTGGATGAATAATGAGTAATGAGTAATGAGTAACGAGTAATGAGTAAGAAGTCTTGAAGTCTTGAAGTAAGAAGTTATGAGTTTTTGAGTAATGAGTGAGGAAGTAATGAGTTAAAGAATTAATGCTCAACGCTTAAAAATTGTTTGACCTTTGCTACTTTTCTTAGACTAAAGAGAAATGAACTTTTTCTGAGGTTAATTTAGTACATAAGTACTGGTGGAAGATGTGAGCTAAAGGAAATATTTAGGGATTCGCCCAAACAATGTAATATGATGTAGGGGCGCAAGGCTTGCGCCCTCCAATACTCGTAGGTTTTGGATTTTAACTTTTCTTTGAGGCAAGCAGAGGAGCAGGGAGACCGGAGCTTCAACAGAAGGATTTTCGGCTTTCTCCCCCGCCCCCTGCTCCGGTGCTCCCTTGCAGTCTCCACAGAGGATTTAGGCAAAACCTACGCAGTATTATTGCGCCCTCTATATTAAGTAGCTCAAAGAAACAGAAGCGATCGCCCACTCCCGATGCTATAATTCTTACAGACTATCTGTTTTATAGATAAGTATATATATAAACTCCTCAAGGCGATCGCACCCTAAAAATTAAGAAGAAAAAGTATTTAGCCGGTTTCCAGAGATTCTAATGTTGCCTTCTAGATAAAAAGAATCTTTGTGGCCTTTTTTCTTAAACTTGGGTTGTTTACTTATTTTTTTAAAGCACCTATCCCAAGCCACCCTTAAATCCCTTAAAGCTTGTTGAGGAGAGCATTTACTGACTTCGTAATACCAAGAATTGGCAGATTTAACCTCGGCGACTAGCTTCTTGTGTAAATCTATAGCTGAAGGCATCTTTGTTTTATTAGACAAAGCTTCAAGGGTAATAGCTAGGCCCCAATTATAGGCGTGCCTTGCTGTTCCCGCATGTCTTGCGGCTAAATTGGCTTGTTTGTTGTTGAACCTGAGTGAGGTTTTAAAGCTTTTTTGCAACATTCCTAAGTTCCTCAACTAGCTTTTTATTTTTGTGACTTCTCGACCCATAAAGACGCGCCGAAAATACGGAGATTATCTCCAAAACATCTTGGGCTAAATCCTCTTCAAAAGAACTATCTTCAGTTCGGTTAATAACCACTACTTCTGTGCCAAAGACTTCGCAGAGAGAAAAAATTAACTCACTGCCAAACCTGAGTAACCTATCCTTGTGCGTCAACACTAACCTTTCTACCTTGTTATCAGTGATTAAGTTGATTAGTCGCTTTAATCCTTTTTTTGAGTAGTTTAAGCCCGAGCCTAAGTCTTGGATTATTTGATGTTCCCAACCATTGGAGGCACAAAATAACTCAAGTATCTGTACTTGCCTCTTTAAATCTTCTTTTTGCTCGTGTGAACTAACTCTAGCGTAGCCAATAGTAAAAGAGAGCTCTTTGTTTACTCCTAGTAATTCAGCTAAATCATAGCGCCGATGCCCATTAGCTGTTCTCTCAGGGATTAACTTACCTTCAGATTCCCAACGCCTAAGAGTAGAAGTGCTGACTCCTTTTAATTTAGCTGCTTCTGATATCGATAATTTTGACATCTTCCATTAAAGTTGGTTATCTGCCTATCATAGCATACAATATAGGCAGATTTAACAGATATTGAGTAATTATTTTGAAGCTGGTGTTAACCCCATGAGATTGTTGGGTTTCGTGTCCTCAACCCAACCTACGAAATCTGTAAGCTTTCGCTCAAGATGCAACATCTGAGTTAACTGCTTCATTGGATAAGATTCTACCAATAGTTCTATTTTCTGGGGTAAAAGTTGCTTGGGCTACTCTTTGGATATCAGCAGGAGTGATGTTAGAAAGAATATCTAATTCTTTAAATAAATTCTGCCAATCTCCTGTTTTAACTTCATAATTAGCTAAAATTCTAGCCATGCCACTATTAGAGTTAAGAATACGTAACAAGTTAGCCTTGGTTTTAGTTTTTACCTTTTCTAACTCCTGTATACTAACTGGTTCAGTTTTCAGCCTTTCTATTTCTGTTTTCAAAGCTATTTCTAATTCTTCTAGGGTATGACCTGGTGCGGTGAGAGCGTAGAATAAGATAAGATTAGGGTACTTTTCTCCAGGAAAACCATTGAAACCCTGGGCTACTAAGGCTAATTGTTGTTCTTCTACTAAAGATTGATAGAGACGAGATGTTCTGCCATCACTCAATATACCAGCAATCACTTCATAGACGAGATGGTCTGGGTGGTTAATATTAGGACGATGATATGCTTCTAAATACCAGGGTTGAGTTGTTAATGTTAGGTTGATTTCTCGTGTTTCTCTTTGTTTTGGTTCTACTACTGTAACGGGAGAAGGAGACAGGCGAGTAGGAAAACGGCCAAAATAAACCTTTGCTAGTTGTTTCACCTCTTCAGGATTTACATCTCCCACAATTGCGATAGTTAAGTTACTAGGAGAATAATAAGTATTGAAGAAATCTCTAACATCTTGTCTTGTGAGGTTACGAATATCTGATTCATAACCAATTACTGGACGTTGATAGGGATGTGTTGTAAAAGCGGCTGCTAATATCTCTTCTACCATTAAACCAATGGGGGAGTTATCTACACGTAAACGGCGTTCTTCTAAAATTACCTCTTTTTCTGCATAAAATTCTCGAAAAACTGGTTCTAAAAATCTTTCTGATTCTAAAGACATCCACAACTCTAATTTATTAGCGGGGAAATTATAGAAATAAGCCGTATAATCGCTACTCGTTGCCGCGTTTAAAGCTACTCCTCCTTCAGTTTCGACAATTTCACCAAATTCATTTTGTTTGACGTATTCATTGGCTAATTTCCGCAATTCTTGCCATTTTTGCCTTAATTCAGCTACTTTTACGGGTTCTTGTTCCCCTTGTGCCTGTTTAATTTCTGCGGTAAGATTGTCTAACTGAGAGAGAACCACTTTCTCAGCTTCATAGTCAATTGTGCCGATTTTTTTTGTTCCTTTGAAGGCTAAATGCTCTAAAAAGTGCGCTACACCAGTTTTACCATCAGGTTCATTTACACCCCCTACATCAGCATAGGTAACAAAGGAAATTATTGGTGCTTGATGATTCTCTAAAACAATGAATTTGAGACCATTATCTAGAGAAAATTCCGTAATTCTTTTCTTGACTGCTTCTAAATAAGGTTGAATTGAATCGTTTGTTTCTGTATCTGTTTCTGTATCTGTTTCTCTATCTGTTTCTCTATCTGTTTCTCTATCTACAGATACTAACCTCCCCTGAGACCAAATTTCCGGCTCATTTTCAGGTGTTGGTATGGCATTTACAGGTAAACTAAAAAAAGACCAAGTCATTAAAAGGACTAAAAAAGTGTATCTCATTAATTTTGGGATTGATGTAGTAATGTTTACTAACAATTTCATTTATTTTGACTCAATAGATAACAATCTGTAAAGATTTTGGCTTATTTAGAGATTTTTATAGGAAAATAACTATAGGTTTCCAAAAGAAATCAGTTTACTTAATTACTATTATGCAGGTTTTTAGTCAAAAAACTTTTAACAAAGTTCCAACTTTGAAAAATTCTAAGGAAGAAAAAACTCGTCAACGTATTTTAGATCAATCCAGGCGTCTCTTCTCCAAATATGGTTTTGATAGTACCACGACTAAGGATATAGCTAAAAGTTCTCAGATTGCTGAAGGCACTCTGTTTCGCTACTTTCCTAATAAAAAATCAATTTTAGTTGAAATAGTCACCAGTGGATGGGTTGAAATTCTCACGGATTTGTTGACGGAGTTGAGTGAAATGGATAACTATCAGGCAGTGGCTAAAGTAATGCGCAAACGAATGTTAAGAATGCGAGAAAGTCAGGAGTTGATGAGGGTTTGCTTTATTGAAGCCCAATTTCATCCCGACTTGTGCGATCGCATTCAAAAGGAAGTAATTGGTAAAATGACGAGTGTAGCGGAGGCTTTTTTTGAAACAGCAATGGAAAAAGGAATTTATCGTCGAGGGAACCCCAAGATTGTAGCACAAGTATTTTTAGGAATGTTCGCGATTGCCGGATTCTCCAGTGATACGATAATTAATCCAGATTCTTCTCCCCAAGCTTTACAAGAAGTAGCAGAAGGAATAGCTGATATCTTTCTCAACGGTGTTTTAGCCTAAGGAGAGAGTCTCTTTTAATAGCAGGGGAATGTCAAAAAAATAGCAAATAATTTTCACAAAAACTGAAAAAATGGCGATTACTAATAATCCAGTGGCACCCAGAATTAGAAAAATGCCAGGACGTATATGGTTTGAGAGAATAATGGCGATTATAGCCACAATCAACCTTATCTTGGTAATTTTTGACTTAACTTATATACCCCTGCGAGACTTTTGGCTACAGGGAAGGGTGCAAATATTCATCAAATTGGGAACAATAGAATACGAATTTCCCGATCCTCCCATCAAAGTTTTACCATTGGATATCACCCAGTGGTATGATTTAGTAAAGGGAATTGAACCAGAAAGAAGTACTCAAGAATATTTAGACACCGTTGAAGATTTAAATGCCGCTATAGACGAAGCAGCTTTTTCAGATTCAGACTCTCAACAAACAGTCGCATCAGAAGCAGAAATTGATCGTCTCCTAGCAGAATTACGCATCAGCAGCGAAGAGATGATTGATACTAATCCTTTTCAGATTGCCAATAAAACAGGTACTCTAGAAAGAATAAAAAATAAAATGCGAGTTCATATATTCGACGATAAAAACACTTCAGCAAAAGATGCCTTTAAGATTTTTTGGTCTCGGGGAAACCTACTGGGAAACTCTAGAGAAGAACTCAACTTTTTTGCAACAGAAATACAACCTCTTCTAGAAACTAACTATTATCGTCCAGTAGGAGAAAATGGAGAATTAGTTGATAATTTTGGTTTAATAGATTTCCCCTTCTTTATTCTTTTCGCCATAGAATTCATCGGCAGAACTTGGTATATTAGTCGTCGCTACACGGGAGTTAGTTGGTTTGACGCCATGCTTTGGCGCTGGTATGATGTATTTTTACTACTACCTATATTGCGTTGGCTAAGAGTCATTCCTGTAGTTATTCGTTTAAATCAAGCTAAACTAATTAACCTACGTCGAGTCCAAAAACAAATTAGTCAAGGTTTTGTCGCCAATATCGCCGAAGATGTCACAGAAGTTGTGGTGATTCAAGTGATTAATCAAATGCAAAACTCAATAAAAGAAGGAGAAATAGCCAATTTTATTACTCAATACAATAGGCGAGAATATATTGACTTAAACAATATCAATGAAACGACAGAAATATTTAAACTAATAGCTAATTTGATAGTAAAAGAAGCCTTGCCAAAACTAGAAAAAGATATTGAGGATATTCTACAATACAGCCTAGAAAAAGGCTTAAATGAGTCTCCAGCTTTTCAAAATATAGAAAGGTTACCAGGCGCGAAAGGAATCAAAACAAATTTAACTCAACAACTATCTAAACAACTGTATAGCAGTGTTTATGGAGTTTTAGAAGTAATGATTAAAGAAGACCCCCAATTTGACAAATTACTAGAAAAATTAGGGAATAATTTTGTGCAAATCATGAGATCCCAAATGCAAGCGCAAAAGAGTATTAATTCTTTAGAATTTTTACTAACCGCTTTACTAGAAGAAGTGAAAGTAAACTATGTCCAACGTCTATCAGAAGAAGATGTAGAATCAATATTAGAACAAAAACGAGCTTTACAATCAAAAGCCCAAAAAGTATCGAAAGTAGATTTTTATAGGTAAGATTAGAAACATTAAAACAAAGTATATGGTTAATACCGCTAAGTTTTATCCATCCCAATTAAAACCACTATTAGTACGTATGATTCAAAGCTTATCTTATATAGCATCTAATCTAGGGTACAAAATAGACTTAAAAATTGACCAAGAATCGATAGAGAGATTTAAAAAAATAGAAGAGTCGAGAATAGTATTATTAGCTAACCATCCCACCTTTGATGATGGAATAGTTATGTTTTTACTCTCAACTAGACTGGGGGAATTATTTAATTATCTGGTTGCTTACGAAAGTTTCAATGGTTTACTAGGGAAATTTTTACAGACAATAGGCGCCTATTCCGTGAATAGAGGGTTAGGCGATCGCAAAAGTGTAGAATATACTCTCAATCTATTAAAACAGCCTAATTGTCGTTTAGTGATATTTCCCGAGGGGGGTTGTTCTTTTCAAAATGATACAGTAATGCCTTTTCGTAGTGGTGGGACTCAATTAGCGTTTAAAGCCTATACTCAACTAGTCAAAGCCGAAGGTAAAACCAGTGATTTTTATCTTTTACCAGTAAGCATTAAATATATATACAACAAGCCTATTAATCATATCATTGTCGATACACTCAAGCGATTAGAACAATACTATCAAATTCAAACCGCAACAAAAGATTTTTACCCGCGACTCAGACACGTATCAGAAGCAGTTTTACAAGATATTGAAAAACAATACGATTTAGACATCAGTAAAACTTCTCAACAAGATTGGAATCAACGCATATCTAATCTAAGAATCCATCTGTTAAATATCTGTGCCGATAAACTAGATTTAAAATTTTCCCCAAATACTCCCCCAAGAGAAAGAGTGTATAAGATGCAATCTTTACTAGAGTCAATAGAGAATGATCCTTCTGCCTATGAATTCATATATAGGGCTACATTAAGGCTACTAAACTTTGATGCCATCTATGATGGATATGTAGCAGAGTACCCTACTCCTGAAAGATTTATGGATACTCTCACCAGATTAGAAAGAGAAGCATTTAAAATTGATCGTCCAGTGGCTAAAGCAAAACGTCAAGCTAAAGTATATATAGGGGAACCTATAAACCTTAAAGATTACTTAGATAAATATCAAGAAAATCGCACTGCCACTGTGGAAAACATCACTACAACCATACAAGAAACTGTACAATCAAACATACGTCTATTGAATGTAGAATGAAGAATGTAGAATGAAGAATTAATCAATCTCTCGGCATTATGGGGTAAAGTTTATTTTTTTTCTAAACGATAAAAGAAAATCATCAAAGCAATTACCCCCAACTGTAGGGCAAAATTAGGTAAGGTAGAGGTGATGTTTTCTCCAGCAATCATTTTAGCGAGGAAAACTAAAGCGCCAAGGAATCCAGAAGCACCAAAAGCAATATAGACAAAGATTCTTAAGCCTTTGTAGGGGGCTTTTAATTCGGCTTTTAGACGAGCATATTTTTCAGAATCAGGTGGAAGTTGTGAAGAATTCGGCATAATTACGATTAAATTTATGATGGTTTTATATTATTATAATAGTTGTCAAGTAAGCCGATGTAGCTTAGTGGTATAGCACTCGATTCGTAATCGAGGGGTCGGCGGTTCAAATCCGCTCATCGGCTCTTTCCTCATAACCTTCGGGTTTCTAGCTTTCAGGAACTAGCGGGTAGCATTTAGGTATCACTACCAAAAAACTTGGTACCCGTATGGTACCCACAAAGCCAAAATAAAGTAAATAGCATATAAAAAAACTCAAAGTGCTGGTGCAAATCGATCAGGCGATCGCTTAAGATATGAACAAAAGATAAGTTAACGAGAAAAGTTATAATTACATATTGATCTACTAATTTAGTAATTATTATAATAATGCGTTTATTTACTGTTTTATCAAAGTTAGCCTGTTACTTAATTATCTTGATAAGTTTAGCTCAATTGCCTGTGAAGGCCGAAGTTAGTAATTTAAGTATCAATCAACAAGATAGACTAAACACTCTGTTACGCCAAGGGAGAAACTATGTAGATTCTGGTAACTACCAAAGAGCGATTGCCCTCTATCAAGAAGCGGCTCAATTAGACAATCAAAACCCGAGAATTTTTTCTGGTATCGGATATTTACACAGTTTAGAGGGTAACTATGAGGCGGCAGCTTATGCCTACCAACGGGCGTTAGCTTTAGATCCTGATAACGCTAGTTTTTACTATGCTCTAGGTTATAGTTTCGCTCAAAGTGGAGACAATGATAATGCGATTAGAGCTTATTATCGGGCTACTAAACTAGATCCATTAGAAATAAAATATTATCAGGCTTTAGGTGTAGTTTTGATGAGAGATAGAGATTACAAGAGTGCGATCGCTATTTACCAAAGAATTATCGCCCTCTCTCCTGAAGATAAACAAGCCCAAGAAATTATGTTAACCTTACTTATTAACGAAGGACGCACCCAAGAGGCTGTAGAATTTTTAAGCACTACTTCTCTTGATTTATCGAACTATTTAGATTTACAGTTACAATTAGCCCATATTCTCTTAGAACAAAAACAATTTGAAATAGCCCTACCAATTTTAAATAATATTCAAAAATCACCTTCTAATAGTCCTGAATTTGAAATAGAACTAGGAAAAACTTGGGAAGGACTCGACGAGATAGAATCAGCTTTAACCGCCTATTCTAGAGCAATTAGATTACAACCTAATTTAACAGAGGCTCAAAATAGAATGGCCCAATTATATATGTTGCAAGAAAAATATATAGAAGCAATTATTATTTATCGAAGTTTAGTGGAAAATTATCCCAATAACCCAGATAATTACTATCAATTAGGATTAGCTCTACAAGCAAGAAATAGATCCGAAGAAGCGAAAACAGTTTGGGAACAAGCTTTACAATTATATGAAGAGCAAAATAATCAAGATGGAGTAGAAACAATAGAATCTTTATTAAATGACGAAGAAAATTTATAGCAATTCTCCTCACGGGGTTTCTTGTCACCCCATGAGGCTATGGACTAAAGTCCAACTACGAACTTCGTTGTTAACCTCAATTAAAACTTACTTTTTCACTCGTAAACTAACGATTAACTTTGAGAGCGTAATCTCTAAATCTTTCTAAATCAGATTGAATAGTTGACTCTACTACATTGCCGAGGAAGAGATTATCCATAATTTTGCCTAAGATGCCGGGGATAGCATAAGCTACAGTTAGTTTAACCACACTACTGTTGTGGCGATCATAAAAACGTACAGCGCCGCGATTAGGCAATCCATCTACAGATTCCCATTGAATAATCTGATGGGGGACTATCTTAAGAATACGAGATAACCAACTAAATTTAAAAGCACCACTAGCTAATTTCCAGCGGGATAAATCGGGATTATCTTCTAATACCTCCACAGAATCAATCCATTTCATCCAACGAGGCATTTGTTCTAAATCTGACCATAATCCCCAAACTACTTCAATGGGTACATTTACTTCTACTTGTACACTATGTTCTAACCAGCCTTCTTCCATGTTACCTCTTGAATATCTTTTTGTTGGAGAATTGCATTAGCAGCTTGACGGCCTGAAAGAGTTGCTCCTTCCATACTATCAATATAGTCTTGCTGAGTGTAACTACCAGCTAGGAAAAAGTTAGGAATAGGTGTAACTTGAGCAGGGCGATAAACATCCATACCGGGAGCTTCTCTATAGAGAGATTGAGCAAGCTTAACTACACTATACCAAGTCATTTCTAATTCTCTTGCGGAGGGAAAGAGTGTTTGAACTTGTTTGAGGACATGATGAGCGATCGCCTCATTACTCTCTCTAATAAATGGATCTCCGGGGGTCAAAACCAATTGTAACAGAGAACCGCTACCGGGCCTATAGTAATCACCGGGACTAGTGAGTGCTAAATCAGCGAAACAGGAGAAATCTGCATCTGCTGTATATAGTAGATTATCCAAGCCGGAAGCTGCTGCCATAGATTTAGCTTTTTCCGAGTCTTTTAACTCAGTTACCCAGCCATTGAAGCGTAGTTGTACAGTAGCTACGGGCACTGTATCTAATTTGTAAATTTTCGCAAATTCTGGCCATGTTTCTTGCCATTCTGGGGGAATTAGTTTTTGAATACCTGGGACATCGCAGGCACAAAGGTAAGCATCAGCTTTAACAGATTCTGTCTCCTCGCCTTTAATTATTTCTATACCAGTTACTCTAGTACCTGTGGAGGTTGTTTCGTAGGTTATTTCTCTGATACGGCGTCTGGTATGAATTTTTACCCCTCTATCTTCTAAATATTTAACAATTGGTCCTAAAAGATAAGTATGGGGGGAACCTTCTAGCATCCGCAATACAGAGGCTTCTGATTTAGCTGCAAATAGTTGAAAAATTGTCAGCATACAACGAGCTGAAATATTCTCTGTATCAATAAAACCGAGGGCGTAGGCGATAGGATTCCACATTTTTTTCAGACTGCCATTGTTACCCCCTTGACTGCGAAACCAATCGGCAAAGCTGATAGAATCCAAATCTCTGATAGTTTTCATTGCTCCATCAAAGTCTACCAAACCTCGAACAATAGGACTAGTGCCTAAAGCTAGAGAATTCCTCAATTTATCTACTGCTGATAGTTGAGATGTGGTAAAAAATGCTTTTAAACCGTTAAAAGGGGCACCTGTAATAAAGCGAAAATCTAATTCACCAATTCTTCCCCCTTGGTTAACAAAGGTATGAGTATGTTCTTTGAGACGGAGGTTTTCCCAGGCGCCTACTTTTTTCATTAAGTCGAATAACTGGTAGTAACAACCAAAGAAGACGTGTAAACCCATCTCGATATGATTGCCCTCTGCATCAACCCAACTGCCTACTTTTCCACCAACAAAGGGGCGAGATTCAAAAATTTCTACTTCTACTCCAGCGTCAACTAAGTCTACCGCTGCCGCCAATCCCGCTAAACCTGCGCCTACGATCGCAACCCGCATTCACTCTATCCTTATCTTAGTTTTACTTTACTTATCTTAACATAAGTTACTAGTTGAGACATAATTCCCAATTCGGGTTTTTTGAGCAATCATACTTAATTTATACACATACGTAAAAAAATACATTAATCACAATTAAGTAACTTTGCTTAAAATTTCTCCCCTATAAAGATTTTATTTTTTTGGTGTTAACTTAAGTCAAATAATAAAATCTCAGTATCATCTTGAGTTGCAGTGATAATTATTTCTGATTCTTGTTCAATAGCTATACCATCTCCCCCAAGGAGAGTTTGATCGGCTATAACCACTCCTCCTTTAGTTACTTGTATCCAAGCACCTCTATTGGCAGGGAGTCTGTGTTTTACTTCGGTTTTTGCTTCGAGATTAGCCACATAGAGATTAACATTTTGATGAATAGTTATCGAGTTATCCCTACCATCTTGAGAACCTACTAATCTTAAATTATTTTGTTTTTCCTCTAAAGGGCAGTATTTCTGTTCATAACTAGGTTTTAATCCCAAAGTATCGGGTTTAATCCAAATCTGTAGAAAGTGAACAGTATTAGTATCAGAAGCATTATACTCACTATGGGCAATTCCTGTTCCCGCAGACATTCTCTGTACTTCTCCAGGACGAATTATTGACCCATTGCCAATACTATCTTTGTGTTCTAATTGTCCTGCTAAAACATAGGTGATAATCTCCATATCTCGGTGGCTGTGAGTCCCAAATCCTTTACTAGGTTGAACTTTGTCTTCGTTGATTACTAAAAGATTTTTAAATCCTAAATAACGAGGATCATAGTAACTACCAAAAGAAAATGTATGTCTACTATCTAACCAACCAAAATTAGCTTTACCTCTAGCGGATGATGGACGAATTGCTATCATTTTTTTACCTCTTTCTTAACTATATTTCAATTTTATATTGTTCCTTTTATGTTGACAATGTATAATTTAATATACATATTATCTTTTTTAGATTGACAAATAGTGTTAACTAATTCAAAATCACCGATATTTAAAGTGCCAGAGACCGTGTTTATTTGACTATATATTGCAGAAGATATAACAATTTTATCTCCTTCAACTGCACTGAAGTCTGTGATTGTATCTATATCAACAGTTATACCACCAAGTTTGTGATATTCAAAAAAGCGGGAGGGTTGAAAAAAGTTAGTATAACCCAATTGAAATATATAAAAAGAATCTGCCCCAGCTCCACCAGTGAGTATATCTGAAGCTCTACCACCGAAGAGACTATCATTGTCATCTCCTCCATTAAGAGTATCAATGTCATCTCCTCCTTCTAATAGGTCATCGCCAGCTCCACCTGTTAAATTGTCAAAGCCCTCTTGTCCTAAGAGTCTATCGTTACCATCCTCTCCTGATAGGGTATCATTGCTATCGCCACCATTTAAAAAGTCATTACCCAATCCACCTATCAAACTATCTCTATTGAGACCACCATAAAGGCTATCGTCGCCTTCTCCACCTATTAAAAAATCATTACCAATATCTCCAAAGAGCTTATCATTTCCCCCTAATCCATCTATTGTGTCATTACCTTGGTAACCTTTGATCCCTTCGCCATTAACAGTTCCGCTAAGGTTATCGGCACCAAAACTTCCTCCAATTGCCATAGTATTTCTCCTAAGTTTTTACTACAAAAAATAATTCACGCCATACATAATTATATCAGTTAAAAAAAACTCTCGTTAAACATCATCTCCAATTTTTTTACTTCTATAGCAGCAATATAGCGTTTTTAAGTCTACTGAAGTATAGAGGTTAACGGATTTAGGGAACACCAAAACAGAAAATGTACCTAATTTGTTTTGGAATTGCGATAAACCATGAAAACTATTATTATTTTTGCTATAGATGGTGTCATCAGCTATTAAGTTAAGTTGACACAGGAAATGCAACAGGATCAAATGATAATATTGGAATTTAAGTATGAAAACTATTGTTATTTTTGATATAGATGGTGTAATCAGAGATGTAAGCAACTCCTACCGAAAAGCGATCGCCGATACTGTAGAAGAATTCACCGAAAATGAATATCGCCCAACTATGGATGATATTGACCAACTCAAAACCGAAGGTGTCTGGAATAACGACTGGGAAGCCTCCTTAGAGTTATGCCGTCGTTATTGGCAATCCCGGGGCGAAGATAGGGCTATAGTCTATAATCAACTAGTAGATTTTTTTCAATCTCGCTATCGTGGCTATGGCGATAATCCTGATGATTGGAATGGTTATATAACTACAGAACCATTGTTAATTTCTCAAGCCTATTTAGACAATCTTACCAGTCAAGAGGTGGGTTGGGGGTTTTTTAGTGGCGCTACTAGAGGTAGTGCTGAATATATACTTAAAAAACGTCTTGGCTTAGATAATCCTATTTTAGTAGCGATGGAGGATGCCCCAGGTAAACCAGACCCGACAGGCTTAATTCAATCCGTAACACAAATAGAGAATAACTATGGTACATCACAATTAATTCCTGTTATCTACGTAGGGGATACAGTGGGCGACATGTATACAGTAACAAAAGCCAAAGAAAAGCAACCGGATAGAAATTGGCAAGGGGTGGGAATTGTTCCCCCTCATTTACACGCTAAACCGGAAGCACATCGGCAAAAACTCATTGAAGCTGGTGCCTGTATAGTATTAAATAACGTTGAAGAGTTAGTTCCTGAAAAAATTTAGAGAAGCCTAGAATCTCTAGGAACTTCTCTAGATATAAAATTTACTAACCAGCTAAGACAAAATCAACTTCATCAGTTCCATCTGTATCTCCCTGTCCAGATGTAATTTGATCGCCATTAACTTCAATAGCAAAAGCGGTACCATCTAAATTAATATTGTAGTCAGTTTGATCAGATGTATAACCTACACTAGCGACCATTTTACGTTGGTTATCTATATAGTGAAAAGCTAGAAGTTGATTTTTTTCCTTTTGATTATCGTAGGCCCAGATAACCATATACTGTTCACCTTGGTAGTCAAATATTTTTGGTTCACGAGTAGGAACATAGCGTCCAGGATTACCAAAACTACGGTCGAGGAAATCTTGAACAGAGCTAGGTTCTACTTTAACATAAGCTACTTCTTCTGCACTTGCACTAGCGATAACGTTATCTTCTTCTGCTTCGTCTCTTTCTGGTGCTGGTTCTTCCTTACCTCGGTTACGGAAATAATCAACGGCTAACTTAGTACCAATTCCACCTACTGCCGCAACACCTGCACCGATTAATAAGTTACGTAGCTTACCCATATTAGTTGCTCCTGTATTACTATAACAATTAAGTCCAAGAGTTAGTATATATTATTTGTTGCTTCTTTCGTTAATTCTTATATTTATTTTAAGTTTCACCTTTTTAGGTTTCAGCTTTGGTGGTTATCTTAAATTCGCGCCTTCCTTGCTTCTACTCAGAGCAAATACCAGTACTTATGTACTAAATTAACCTCAGAAAAAGTTCATTTCTCTTTCGCCTAAGATCGTAGCAAAGGTCAAAGGAATTCGGAAGAAAGGAATTGCGGTGCGACAAGAGCGCTTCTTTGCGAAGCGTGAACGCGCACGCCTGACACGGAAGCGCGGAAATACATAAGCCTAAAGTTTTATGCTTGAAACAAAGAATATAGTTGTTTTCTTTCACCCCTAAAGGAGTGGGCTTGTAACCTTATTTTTTTTGTCAACCAATTTTTAAGCGTTGAGCATTAATTCTTTAACTCCAAGACTTCAAAACTTCAAAACTTCAAAACTCCAAGACTTCAAGACTTCAAAACTTCAAGACTTCAAAACTTCAAGACTTCAAGACTTCAAAACTTCAAGACTTCAAGATTCATCCACCACAAGTAACTTTGAGTAAAGATGCGAGGGTCTGAGGTAAAGATGCGAGGGTCTGAGTCTAGATTTATCTCCCTTAGGAAAGAGGTAATTTTATGGTCTAAATTTTTACAATAAAAGTAATTATCGCAATAGTTAAATAATAAATAACTTTTAGTAAATTTACTGAAGAAACTCTAGCTAATTTTGATAACCAGTTACGCACCTCAGCTACAGCTACTCTCTCTCCAGAGAAATTAGATGAGACGGGAGAGTATATTATTGTGACTATTTTAGTAGGAGCGATTGGTCAATTATCACTACCGGATATTAATGGAGAAGCAGATTTACGCCAAGCTTTGCAAGCTATTGGTGGTGTGTCAGGCGATCGCCTTTTAGCCTTTGAGGTATTGTGGACTCCCCAAGCCCCAGGTGATACTCTCACCCAAGATGATTTAATGGCTCAATATCCTAACCTTAAGCTAGTTTAGTTATTTTTTCCCCATGCCACTCACTCCATTGAGGAGTAGCCACATTCCACTACCTACTATTAATAGGGCAAGAATTGCTAAAATTGTGTCTGATATACTGATATTTTCCATAATTATAGTTCATCTCTCAAAATTTATCTCAATGGGACTGTTTTCTCAAAAACTTAGGTGAGTGGCATGGTTTATTTACTTACATTACTGCCACTGCACAAGTTTTCAAGATATACTTAGTATAATATTTTTGACAATTGGGTTAGAGTTTTTTTCAACAATGGCGATGAGATTGTGATTACTTAGAGCTCGAAGAAATAACATTACAGTCATCAAAAGAGAAAATGGTTTTAGAGGAATATAGGAAACATCCCCTTTTTTTGGCGATCGCTAATCTTGTTCAACTACTCTTATAAATAAATTTTATTTGAACACTAAGCAAATGTGATATATTACTTTTAATCAAATATTTTTTTTGAGTAGTAAATATAAATACATGTTTATTACTTAGTTCATTTATCAGTGCTCATGATGATTTAAAAAATGGACGCTATGGTCTTGCTACGATTAGCATTCGAGAAATGTATGCAACTTGGGATGAAATCAAAAAACATTTATTAGCAAAAAATCCAGTAATTATCAGCGGAAAATTTACACCATCAGGTCATATTATCGTTTTACGCGGTTTTGACAATACAGGTTTTTGGGTAAATGATCCTTATGGAGAATGGTGGTCTTCAGGTTACGATAGAAATGTCTATGATGTGTTTGATACAAAAGGAGAAAATCTCCACTATTCTTACTATTTATGTAGTCGAGTCAGTTATACAGGACCAGAAAAATGCTGGGGCTCATTTTCCTGAAATGCCTTAACAAGTTTATTCAAATTTTCAAGGGAAATTTTTGACCATCACAAAGGTGACGAGGAAACTCCTGTTATACCGCTTTTGAAAACCTAAGTATAACTACTCAGAAGAAGAGGGCGATCGCAGACCTACTCATCAAACCGCTACTAAACTAATTTCTTCTTCGGTTTCTTAAACTCTTTTTGACTTCCCAGTAAATGCGTCGTAGGCGTATATCCAAAGAAAAGCCGCGACGAGATGGTACCATTCTAGTCTTAGCTACTCGGTCATGTAAGGCTTGATTCAACTCTTCATCTGCTAAAGCCATACTGCATTCCCCTAATAGTGGACAAACCAAAATTAATGTAGAAAAGGGATTAATAAAGGCAATATTAAGTCCAATCATCGCTAAAAAAGCAGCAAAGCCTAATATCCCCTCTCGCTTAGCTAAATTAATTACTGGAGGAATACGCGGATAACGAGTATCAATCAGTTTCATATCTAAAGCCCAACGCCCTATACTTTGACCCCGATTACCTGCAACTACTAAAATTCTTAAAATTACCCAGGCTAAAATAAATATTAGCAGTTGTATTAAAAAATTACTCCCTCCTAACAAAGAGGTAATTAACCATATAATTACATAGTCTATCAAGAAAGCATAAGCTCGCCTATCTAAAGGGACTTTCGGTATATATTGATCTTGGTAAAGTGATGGTGGTTCCATAGTGATAAGGCAGCATCTAAGTTAAAAAAGTAAATATTTAAGTTATCTGTATTCAAGTTCTACTTATATATTAACTTAGATATTATTTGTCCTGAACTTTTGCCGCTTGTATGTCTAAAAAATATATTTTAGTGTTTACAAATCACAAAGGTTCTGCTGAATAATGGCCAAACTCTGGGATAACAAATGATCACAATTAGCATCTAACCAATGGATATTGGGGACACGTTTAAACCAAGTTCTTTGGCGTTTAGCAAATTGTCCTGTATGTAAAATAGTTAAGTCTTTA
This sequence comes from Johannesbaptistia floridana, assembly GCF_057440575.1. NCBI lineage: Bacteria > Bacillati > Cyanobacteriota > Cyanophyceae > Chroococcales > Cyanothrichaceae > Johannesbaptistia > Johannesbaptistia floridana. The sequence continues at coordinate 15,252 of NZ_JALKVM010000026.1, read as the reverse complement.
GCTTCAGCTAGAGAAATTTCTCCAGCTAAATATTGTTTAATTTCTTGATAACCTAGAGTAGCGAATAGGTGGAGATTAGCATCGTATTTATTTAATAAAAATTCTACTTCATTAACTAATCCAGAGGCCAGCATTTTCTCGGTACGTCTGGCGATGCGTAGGCGAAGTTCTTCCAACTCAGAATCTAAACCTATTTGTAGAATGGGATATGGTGGAGGGTTTTCCCCTTGTTGTTGAGATATAGGTCTTCCTGTTACATAATATACTTCTAAAGCTCTAATGGTGCGTACACGGTCATTAGGATGAATTTTGGCAGTAGCGTGAGCGTCTACTGTGTTTAAAAGTTGATAAAGGTATGGCTGGGGTAATGAGTTTAGTTGAGATCGCAATTGAGGCTGAGGTGATACTGGAGGAATCAGCAAACCTCTAACGATAGATTTTATATATAGACCAGTTCCCCCCACCAACAATATGGGTTTATTGAGACTTTTAACTATTGCTTGAGTTTGTTGTTGATATTCTGCCACAGTTAAGATCTGATGAGGATCTTGAGTATCAATCATATAATGTTTAACTGCCTGTTGTTCTGCCAAAGACGGTTTAGCCGTACCAATATTAAAATCCCGATAAACTTGACGAGAGTCAGCGCTAATAATCACGGTATTGAGAAATTTTGCTAATTCCATTGCCAAATGAGACTTACCTGTTGCTGTAGCTCCACAAATCACAATTATTTGCATTTTTTATTAGATATACCCCCCAGTTTAAATTGCTTTCAGTTAAAGGTTTAAACCTTTTTAAACCCTTTTATGTTATAATTTTGGAAGATTTTATCATCGAATCAAAAAAACTAGCTTAAGAGCGTATATTGGAGATTATAAGTACATGACTAGTAGTTACAGTGCTGAACAAATACAAGTTCTAGAAGGTCTAGAACCAGTCCGCAAGAGACCAGGAATGTATATAGGCACGACAGGACCGCGTGGACTGCATCACTTAGTATACGAAGTAGTAGACAACTCGATTGATGAAGCATTGGCTGGTTACTGTACTCATATAGAAGTGGAGTTAAATGAAGATGGTTCCTGTCAGGTAACAGATGATGGAAGGGGAATACCCACCGATACTCATCCTAGCACAGGAAAGTCAGCATTAGAAACAGTAATGACAGTTTTACACGCAGGGGGTAAATTTGGAGGTGGAGGGTATAAGGTTTCTGGGGGGTTACATGGTGTAGGAATTTCTGTAGTTAATGCTTTATCCAAACAGATAAAAGTGGAAGTTTGGCGAGAAAAAAAGCTACACATCCAACGCTATGAAAGGGGAATACCAGTATCAGAATTAGAAGTTACGCCAACAGAGGAGAATAAACAAGGTACATCAGTAACTTTTTTACCAGATGACACTATTTTTACGGAAACAACTCAGTTTGAGTATAATACCCTAGCGGGAAGACTGAGAGAATTAGCCTATCTCAATGGTGGAGTAAGAATTACCTTTACCGATAGAAGAGTAACACCAGAAAGAGTAGAAACCTATTGTTACGAGGGGGGGATAAGGGAATACGTCACGTATATGAATAGAGAAAAAGACCCCCTACATCCAGAGATTATTTATGTATCAGGAGAAAAGAACGGAGTACAGGTAGAAGTAGCTCTACAATGGTGTTCTGACGCTTATAGTGATAATTTATTAGGTTTTGCGAACAACATTCGTACTATCGATGGGGGAACTCATTTAGAAGGGTTAAAAACAGTACTAACTAGGACTATAAATAGTGTAGCCCGCAAACGCAATAAGATCAAAGAAAATGAATCTAATTTAGGAGGTGAAAACGTCCGGGAAGGTTTAACAGGGGTGATCTCAGTTAAAGTTCCAGATCCAGAATTTGAGGGACAAACGAAGACAAAACTAGGGAATACAGAGGTTAGGGGAATAGTTGATTCTTTAGTTGGGGAAGTTTTAAGTGAATATTTAGAGTTTAATCCTCAAGTAACAGATACAATCATCGAAAAGGCGGTACAATCTTTTAAGGCAGCAGAAGCAGCGCGTCACGCACGAGAATTAGTAAGGCGCAAATCTGTGTTAGAGTCTTCTCCTTTACCAGGAAAATTGGCAGATTGCAGCACCCGGGATCCCGCAGAATCAGAAATATTTTTAGTAGAGGGTGATAGTGCGGGAGGATCAGCTAAACAGGGACGAGATCGCCGTTTTCAAGCAATTCTTCCCTTGAGGGGTAAAATTCTCAACATTGAAAAAACTGATGATTCCAAAATTTATAAAAATAATGAAATTCAATCATTGATAACTGCCTTGGGTTTAGGAATTAGAGGTGAAGAGTTTGATGAAAAAGGATTGAGATATCATCGTATTGTGATTATGACTGATGCCGATGTGGATGGTGCCCATATTCGTACTCTTTTATTAACCTTCTTTTACCGTTATCAAAGGGATTTAGTAGACCAAGGTTATGTGTATATCGCTTGTCCTCCCTTGTATAAGATTGAAAGAGGACGCAACTATTATTATTGTTACAGCGATCGCGAGTTGCAAGAGAAATTGCGAGAATTTCCGGCTAATGCTAACTACTCTATTCAACGCTTCAAAGGATTAGGAGAAATGATGCCTCAACAACTGTGGGATACTACCATGAATCCCGAATCACGTACTCTCAAACGTGTAGAAATTGAAGATGCTGCGGAAGCAGATCGCATTTTTACTGTGTTGATGGGAGATCGGGTGGCGCCTAGACGAGAATTCATTGAAACCTATGGATCTCGTCTTAACCTCGTTGATTTAGATATTTAGCTGTCAAATAACATTTTTTGTTCTACTGTAGAATCATAAGCTTATGGTGCGTTACACTTCGTTAACGCACCCTACATTTCTACATTTCTACATTTCTCATATCAAAGCACCAGTACTTATGTACTAAATCAACCTCAGAAAAAGTTCATTTCTCTTTCGCCTAAGATCTTACACTCGGTCAACCAATTTTTAACCTCCTTCGGGTGAGGCAGGAGGGAAGATTTTTAGTTAAATTAAAGATGTAGGGTGCGTTAGCGGAGCGCGTAACGCACCGTTAAGATACTCATAGTGATGTACCAAGTGAAATCGCAAATCTGTTATTGAGACGATTGTTTAATTCTCATAATTTCTTGATAAACCTCCTCAGATACCATTACTAGTAATATTTAGGGCTTGCTGAATAAATCTAAAACTATTACTGGATATAGGTTTGAGCCTGTTTTTCATGGCGAAAAGTGCCTCGTTTTTGAATGTATTATGCTAAAAATAGTGCATTTTTTCTCTTAGATTACTTAAGTACTAATAAGTAGTCCCCCCCTATTGCCTTTTGCCTCTTGCCTATTCCCTATCTCCTCACACTTAACTTACTTTTTCAGCAAACCCTATTTATAATTGTTCTAAATATTTGAGTAAATCAGCCATTTCTTGAACATTAGGCTGGAATTTAGGCATGGGTGGGGTTTCGCCACTAATTACTTGGTGAATGATGCTAGATTTGGATCTACGTTTAGAGACAGCATGTAAATCAGGGCCAACATTTCCATTTGCTTCTATTCCATGACAGCCGGCGCAGTTAATTTCAAAGATAGCGTGGCCTTTTTTGCTATAGCCAGTAGCCGCCAACACTTCTTGAACGTATGGGTCAGAAAGGGGACTCATATATATATTTACTATAGTAACCGCCAAAATTATGGTGATGGCGATCGCTCCTAGGATTATTCCTTGATTAATTAGCTTAGATTGGGCAATTTGACTATCCACGGTTTATCTCAACTGTTTTAATCATCTCTTTGTAATTTTGCAATATTTTTGCTTACGGATTTGGGGTTTGTTAATAAATTTAAAGAATTTTTAAGAAAATTTTCAATTATATAAATAATTATAGCAGTCAAGACCTAAAGTGAATTTAGCATCATGAACGAAAGATAAAAAATTAATTTGCCCTTAACTAATTCTTAAATTAACCTTAACCTGAACTACAACATCAGTAATGTAGAATTCTTAAGAGAAATTATACTTAAACATAAAAACATGGTAGCAACCACATTATCAGCAGGTGATATAGCTATTGTCGGGTTCAACTTTGACAACCCAGACGAATTTGCTTTTACGCCATTAATAGATATTGGTTCAGGTACAGAAATCAATTTTACCGATAACGGCTGGAGAGCTGATGATACCTTTAGAGATACAGAAGGTACTTTCACTTGGACAGCGCCCACAGATATTACTGCGGGAACGATAATTAACCCCACTCTCAGCAGTGTGGCATTCTCAACTAGTGGCGACCAAATTATTGCTTACCAAGGAGATAGTAGTAATCCCACCTTTATTTACGCTCTCAACAGCGAAGACAATCCCGGGGTATGGCAGTCTGACGCCACTAATTCTAATACTTCTGCCTTACCTACAGGTTTAGTCAATGGTGAAACCGCAGTAGCTGTAGATGAAATTGACAATGCCATTTATACAGGTATTACTTCCGGTACCCAAACAGAACTACTAGAAGCTATTAGTAATAAGTCCAATTGGTCTGGCAGCAATAGCACCAGACAGACTATGCCAACAACCCCTTTTAATCTAAGTGGTAGTGGCTCCAACCTAGTTATTAATGAAATATTGGTTAGCCACGTTGGCACAGACGACACTGAATTTATCGAAATATTTGGCACACCGGGTACATCCTTAGAGGGCTTAAGTTTCATTGTCGTCGAAGGAGATCTTTCTACAGTAGGCTCAATTGACCGTCAAATTGACTTTGACTCAACCAATGTAATTGGCGATAACGGCTTTTTCTTGGTGGGCAACCCCGTTGGTTTAGATAGGGAATATGGAGTGACTCCAAATCTAAATATTGGCAATAACTTTTTAGAAAACGGCAGTTCCACCTATGCTCTAGTAGAAACTAACAGTCTTTCTGGTAATTCTGTTACAGGGAGCGAAGTTGTTATTGATACCGTCGCCTTAACAGATGGTGATGTAGAAGATACTTTTTTCTTTAATGCTCCTGTTCTTGGTCCCGATGGTACATTCTTCCCAGCGGGTGCCCGTAGAATCACTGATGGAGTAGATACAGATACAGTAGATGACTTTGTATTTAGTGACTTCAATCTAGGTCCAGATAATACTCCTACGGCAGGAACTACCGATGATGGTAACGGAGAAGGCCCCATTGTGATTCCCATATACGACATCCAAGGTAGTGGTACATCCAGTCCAATAGTGGGTCAAACAGTTATCACTGAAGGTATTGTTACCGGAGACTTCCAAGATGGTGATGCGGATGAGAGCCGTAACTTGCGGGGATTTTATGTACAGGATGAAACGGGAGACGGCGACTTAACTACTTCTGACGGTGTATTTGTATTCGAGGGTTCGACTTTAATACAAGATGTCAATGTTGGAGATGCAGTTCGCATCACAGGTACTGTTAATGAATTTTTCGGTGAAACTCAAATTACAGCCAGCGCTATTGAAATTATCGGCACTGGTTCAGTTGCTCCAACTAACGTTGACTTACCCACTACTTCTGTCGTACCAAACTCTGATGGTGAATTAATTGCTGACCTGGAACAATACGAAGGGATGTTAGTAAACTTCCCAGAAACTTTGACTGTTACGGAACTGTTTAACCTAGACCGTTTCGGTGAACTGCAAGTTTCTGAGGGTGGTCGCCTGCGACAGTTCACTAATAATAATCCTCCTAGTGTTTCTGGTTTTCAAGCCTACCTAGAAGATATTGCTAGTCGGACTATTACTATTGATGATGGTTTAACAATTCAAAACCCAGACCCAATTATTTATCCAGCTCCCGAACTAGACTCTAGTAATACCCTAAGAATGGAGGACACAGTTACCAATTTAACTGGTAATGTTCGTTTTAGTCGCGCTAGTGGTGGTTCTGGTGACGAAACATTCCGCATTATGCCCACAGAAACACCTAATTTTGTGGAAGAGAATTTACGTCCAGAAACTCCCGAAGATGTAGGCGGTACCCTCAAAGTTGGAAGTCTCAACGTTCTCAACTACTTTACAACTTTAGATGACAGTGGCGGTACTAGTGGTCCTAATAATCTTGAACCTAGAGGAGCAGATAACCAAGCAGAATTTGATCGTCAACAAGAAAAACTAGTTACTACTATTACTACTATTGATGCCGACGTCCTAGGACTGATTGAGCTTGAAAATACTGAGATTATCAATGGTGAAGACGTCGTACTCGAAAACCTAGTTGATGCAGTGAATACAAGATTAGGTAGCGAAGTTTACGACTATATTTCTACTGGTTTTATTGGCGGTGATGCTATTAAAGTCGGTATGATTTACAAACCCACTGAAGTTAATCCAGTAGGTGACTTTGCTATTCTCGATAGTTCTGTAGATCCTACTTTTATTGATAACCGCAACCGTCCTGCCTTAGCTCAAACTTTTGCTGAAGTAGGCACAGGAGAAGAATTCACCATTGCTGTTAACCATTTTAAATCTAAGGGAAGTTCTGGATTAAGCGATACTAGTGACCCTAATTTTGACCAGGGAGACGGTCAAGGTTTCTGGAATGCTGTTCGTACAGATGCGGCGATCGCCTTAACTAATTGGTTAGAAACTGACCCCACAGGCAGTGGCGATGATGATTTCCTCATTGTTGGTGATTTAAATTCTTACGCTCAAGAAGACCCCATTCAAGCTATAGAAGCCGCAGGATATACTAACCTAGCGGCTCAGTTTATTGGACCTGATGCTTACTCCTTCGTATTTGATGGTCAAGCAGGAACTCTCGACTATGCTTTGACTAATCCTAGTTTAACCAGTCAAGTGACAGGAGTTACAGAGTGGCACATTAATGCTGACGAACCTGATGCTCTTGATTACAATTTAGATTTTGGTCGTAACCCCAATTTATTTGATGGTCAAGATCCTTTCCGCACTTCCGACCACGATCCCATCATCGTAGGTTTGGATTTAGAAAGTTCTAATCCTGGACAAGTAATTGATGGTCCTAACAGTTCCAGTAATTTGGTAGGAACTGATGGAGATGACACAATTACTGGGTTCCGACGTTCAGATACTCTCACAGGTGGTGGTGGTAGCGATACTTTTGTATACACTAGCTTAAGGGATGCAAGAGATACTATCACTGATTTTGCAGTTGGTAGCGATATAATTGACCTATCTCAAGTATTAGATGTTGTTGCTTATACAGGCACTGATCCCCTTGCTGAAGGTTATGTGGGCTTTGTTTCTACTTCTAGTAGTACATATTTGACTATCGATCCTGATGGTAGCGTTGGTACAGGTCGTCCTCGCTCTCTAGTGGAAGTTCAGGGAGTTACCGCAACAGAACTTAATAACCCCAGTAACTTTCTTTTTTAATGATTTGTTATTTAATTTAAGATGACAGGGCATCGTTCAGTAATGGGCGATCGCTCAAAATCTTATTCTCAGACCCTGTCCAAATAGTAGAAATTTATTCACCAATAATCATGACTAATCTATTGCAAAAATTTTCCTTCTTTGCTACAACTACAGTTCTAAGTCTTGCTGCAATCAATACTAATCCGGCTAACGCTGCTTCGGTTATTTACGATTTTGAAGTTAATAATTTAGATGGTATTCTCGCAGGTCAAACATTTTCTGGATTATTAGAATTTGATGATAACAGTTTATTAGTTTCCGACTTCAGTTTCAATTTCTTGGGGGAAAACTATACTGAAGCTGATTTAATTAATCCAGAGATTGTTGTTGACCCTAATTTCCTCGGATTAGTTGCTGATGTTATCGATACAAATGTTGAATTTTCTTTTTTAGAAGCTGTACCTGCAATTAATGAGCCTGCTGCTTTTATCTACTTAATCAATGGAGAAGAAGCAGGGGGAGATGTTAACTATACTTTGCGTAGCTCAGCGACTACACCAGAACCGACTACTCTTCTCAGTTTATTGGCTTTAGGTGGTATCGGTTGTGTGAATGTTTTCAAGCAGAAAAAGTAAACATATTAATAATAAATCCCCTCTGTTGAAGCTCCCGTGCTCCGGTGCTCCCTGCTTTTCCTCACCATTTTCTTTGTCAAGAACAAAACAGCCCTGGGGGGTGCAATAAACTTACTCAAAATTGCCAGGTTATTTTCAGAACCTGGCTAGTTTTTGTATGATCTTATTTGGGGTTTATGGCTAATCCTTCGGCGATCGCCTTAAATATAACTTCAAATAAATTAAGCCAACTATAGCAAAAATCACTGTAACAGAAAGTAAAGGTCCTAAAGCCTGTTTTTTATGAAAATTAACAGCCGCAATCAAAAAGGCTAATCCAACATTTCTAGTTATACTGATTAAGGCTAAAGTTATGCGGTGTTGCCGATCAGGACCTCCAAAAATATGCCCAATTGCTATTAAAGCAATTCCGACTACAATAATAGTAATTATTGCATAAAAGCCTATTTGTAAGATTGACTTAAAACTAAAAAATAAAACTAGTAAAACTAAACCGAGAAAGAAGAAGTTACTAACTTTTTGGAGAGTATCGACTACTTTATTAGCAAAATCGGTAAATTTTTCTTTAATAATCATTCCTATTGCTATAGGAATCAGTTGAGCGATCGCTACCTGTTTTGCTATATCGAGGGGATTTATGGTAAAATCAACAATTTCATAATGGAATAAAGGTATTAAAATTTTTAAACTTATAGGAGTAGTAATAAAGGAAATAGCGGCTAAAATTAAATGCAAACTCACTGCATAAGGTATATTACCTTTTAGGGATTTAATTACCTTTAAACTGGTTAAGGGAGGCGCAGGAGATGCAACTATAAGTATCAAGGCCAAACCAATATTAACAGATGGTTGAAAAATGTTGACAATTAACAAGGTACATAAGGGTGTAATAATATCAATAATTACTAAAGATTTAAGAATAAGATTGCGATGATGATTAATAAATCTAAGCTGATTAAAACTAATACTAAGTCCTAAAGATAGCATTAAACTAAAAATAGTTATTTGAGCTACTATAGGGATTATTTTGATGAGCATTGAATTTTCTGATAATTTTAAGATCATCTTAGCTCAAATTTTCAACCTTACTTCAAGACTCCTTACTCCTTACTCCTTACTGATTACTTCAAGACTCCTTACTTCAAGACTCCTTACTTCAAGACTCCTTACTCCTTACTCCTTACTTCTTACTCATTACTCGTTACTCATTACTTCAAAACTCATTACTTCAAGATTCATCCACAACCAGTAACTTTTGGAAAAGATGCAATATCTGAGTTAATTAGTGGTTGTAACTTAAGAGATTGAGGGGTAAGAGGTTGAGAACAATGCTGCAACAAATGATAGGGTTGATTTCTATATTGCCAAGGGTCAAAAATGCTAATATAACGACCTGTCATAATGTTGTGCCAATCTCTGGGAATAGCTTGAAGAAACAGAGGAGTATCAGCATTGAATTGTTTTTGTACTCCTAAACCTCGACGGATAAACAGCCAAAACATTTTTTTTGCTTGCCACCACCAACTAGACTGACAATATTGACCATAGATTTCTTGATATTGTGCTTTATATTTAGCTTGTTTAGCCATCATTTGGTCATATTCTCCCGAATTTTGGTCTAATTCCCAGTTGCGATAGTGATGAATGGCGATCGCCTTAGTGTAAGCAATATCATACCCACACAAAAGTACTTTGGCTGTTAAATCTGGATCTATACCATAATCACGAAATTCTTCTGAGAAACCGCCTAATTGTTGGATAATTTCTGTGCGCAACATGCCTTGGTTAACATTTAAGATACCGATGCTGGAGACACCACCAATATAGGGTGCCTCTGTAAATGGTCCTTGAAGGTCTTTAGTTTTCAGTGCTACCATGCCTAAGTTAGCATTTTTTTCTAAAATATCTACTGCTAAATCTAGACTCTGATTAACGATAATATTATCATCACTCAACCAACAAATATAGGGAGTATCTATAATTTTAAACACATCATTATAAGCTTTAGCTTGACCGAGTTTTTTCCCCACAAAAATGGGAATAATAGTTTCTGAGGCTATTCCTTGTAAATATTCAATCGTACCGTCAGTGGAACCGGCGTCAGTAATATAGACTTTTAGAGATATTGTTGTCTCTTTGATGATACTTTCTAGGGCTTTTTTGAGTAAATCAAGGCGGTTATAGGTTCCTAGTACAACAGATAGTTTGATTGGCTGCATATCCAGTTAATTATTCCAATTAGTTTGAGCAGTTTGATCGGGATCTTGATAATCTATAGTAATTTTTTCCCTTAATTCTTGCCAGTGGGGATGATAGTAAATACTCTCCCAACGTTTCAGATAAACTTCGCGGTCATAGTCTAACACTGCATTATTGCTTTGCCTGACTTCTTCGGCTGGATCATAAAAATGTTCTACAAATGCTTGAGGACAATCAACAATTTCATAACCATCTAACCACATTTTCAAACATACATCACTATCAGCCTTATAAAATATGTATTGTTCTTCTTCTACCCAACCTACGTCAGCTAGAGCATCTTTGAGATACATACCATGATTAATCGCCAGTTTACCTCCTAAAGATTTTTGCACATAATATTGTTTTTCTCTAGGCCAATTGCGAAAATAAAAAGCAACTCCTCCTACTCGACGCTTAGCTTTTTCCATTTCTTGAAATTTGTCTAAGCCTGCGTTAACAGCATTAGGCAGTAACAAACAATCATCACTAATCATGAGAATATATTTACCTTGAGCAATTTTGAAGCCTAGGTTCATAAAATATCCCCAACTACGCCTTTTCAGAGGTTTGCCGCGAAATTCACCGCGGTTATGCTGAACAATGGTGACAATATCTTTTTGTTGAATTAGCCATTCAATCGCTCCATCAGTAGAACCACCATCAATGACAATAATCTCGTATGGTACCCTAATTTGGTTGTTGCGTACACTTTCAATTGCTTTTTTGAGTAAATGGCAGCGATTGTAGCTCCCTATAACAATAGAAACTACACATTGATCAGGTCTGGGGATTACTGGTTTAACTAGTTGTTTTTGGGATCTTTTTTGAAGAATTTTTTGAGATTTAATTAATTCTGCCTCCGTAGTTGGTGGTTTAGGAATAGCAATTAGTAGTTTTTCTAGACGATATTTGAGTTTAGATAGTAACTTTTGTATTTTTGACATCGACTTACCTTAAACAGCTTTGAAGGCGGACATTCCAACTTTTATGAAAATATCTGATGAATCGCTGTTCGTTTTTTGGCTTTTTTAGGTTATCATACATCGATGAGTGATAGATAACAAAACTGTTAAAAACAAAATAGTAAGCTTCTGAGTGCATCTTAATTGAACTGTGAAGACAAGGAAGGAACACCGGATCTTCAAAAGCACAGAGGACTATCAGTTTTTAAGTTAATTTGATAAGATCTAGTTTAAATGCGTATTAGCTTATTTAGTTAGTATAATAAATATTTTGAACATTCAGTAAAAAACCATATACTAATATTTACAGTAAAATTTACTTGAAAATGATTATGTCTGAATCAATCGCAGAACTGTTAGAATCTCTACCTCAAGATAACTTGACTATAAAAGTGCTAAACGCTCTTGATTTTGTAGTACCAGGTACTTATAAAAATATCACTGATTTTGAAGAAATGATTCGCGATACTGTGGGGTTAAAAGATAAGGAGAAAATCAAAAATATCCGCAGAAAAGCGGTAAATTTGTATAAAGATAAAAAAAACGGTTATCAAACAGCAGTTTGGCTATACCAAATGGCAGATAATACTGATAAGGCGATCGCTGCTGCTGCCATTGCTGACAAAGTGGGAGATACTTTGAGTTTTATTCCCTTTTTAGATAGATTAACTCCCAAGGCAGACACAGTCCAGAGTATAGATTTAAAACTCAAACTAGGTATTGAACTACTTGCCTATATGAAAATGAATGGATTTACCATCAATCCTGTAAAATTTGCCCAGACGGTTTCAGAAAACTATCGTGATGAAGCTTTAATGCGGATGGTTGCTTTAGTTAGTATTGATGGTGTGATTCCTCTAGGTCCTGATTTTATTAGTAATATTAAATCAAAAGGTGATGGTGAAGAAAGGTCAGCTTTAGCTAATAATACTAGTCTTGGGGAAATCCAAGATCTAATTCCTGATGAAGACCCGAAACATTTTCTTGATCAAACTTTTAATGCTATGGATGGCTGGATGGATAATCTAGTTAACAAAGCTGGTTTGGATAGAAACAACTTGATGAATAGAATGGGTGGTTTTATAGAATTTGCTGATGATAAGCTAGACTATGCGGCGGCTTTTCTTGATGCTAGTACTGATATTTTCCGCCATACTGGGATTCAATCAGTTGCTAGACATGTTATCAAACGTGCCAACGAAGAACTATAAAAAAACATATTAGTAGGGTGCGAAACGCTTCGTGTTTCGCACCCTGATTTTATTTTAAGCTTGTTATTACCCCGAGAAGTCATAATCAGGGCGATCGCCTGTTTTCATGGCTGTAGCTAGGGTTTTGTAAGAAGCTACATGATCCACACAATATCCAGAAAAGTAGTATCTGGCTGGTTCATAATGATTTTCTGCCGTAAAGGGTGACAAAAATTGATCGTAAACTAAATCTTTTCTCACAAAAAAAGCATTTACTCCAGATATATTACATCCCACTAGATAATATCCTTTTTTCTCTAAATTAGTCTCAAGAAATTTCAATGACACTCCATAGCAATCATCTTTTTCCCAAGTGTGGGTTTCATTATAATCCATGCAATATAAAATAGGTGGTCTAAATTTAGCATTGTATTCAATAACAATTACCCGAGGGCTAATACAGGTGATTGCTTCAAGAATATGATAATCATTACCATCAATATCAACTGATAATAAATCTATTTCTTGAGAACTAATATTAGTAGAAATCAAATCGTTAATATTATCTCTAGTTATAAAAGATTGAACTACTTTTAGTTGTTGTGTTTCAATGAGGGGAGCGAAATATTTTGTGATTTTTTTTACAGAATTTGAAGAAGCATCAATCCATAAACCTTGCCAATCATTAAACAAAAGGGTTAGAGTATTATTTTCTAATCCATTCCCAATGCCAAACTCTACAAAAATTTTATTAGTTACACCAATTCTCTTAAATATTTCTCTAATTATGCCATCTTCATCAGTTTGAGAATATATTTTATAGCCAAAGGGAATCAAACGTTTTGACTCTAGATAGCGTTTATGGTTTTTAATTCTTTCCATTTCCTGGATAACAGGAATTTGCTCAAGACGTTGCTTGACAATTTGATTATACTTTTTTTCTTGACTGAGAGTGTTAAAAAATTCCTTGATTTTATTAAACAGCATAGGCAAAATTATGATTTAAGCAGTTGCAAAAATATCTTATCTAAAAATACAGCTTTTGACTATATAGCGTTTATCGGACTCATGAGGTACATAAAACATCAGCATAGCAGCATAGCTGCCTCGTAGCCTCCTGCCTCAAAGCGATAACCTCTGTACCTCACCAGTATGAGAATTGCTATAGGACTACTTAATATTTATGAAAAATATTTACATGGTTTCAGTAATTGTACTGAGAAAAAAAGGCGCTTTTTTGAGAATTACGTCTAATAATGGCGCCAAAATCAGTTAATTAGGACAAGTTTTAATTGGTAGGAACATCTATAGTATTCCAGCGCGATCGCAATTCCTCAATATGTTTATTTTCTTTACCTTTTTTCAGATGTCGAGGACTACTTTCAAAAGACAAAGAGGAGGGGAGAGAATCTAAACCGTACTCTGTTTGAATAAAAGACTTAATTTTTTCATAGGATGGAGCAAAATCCTGATGAGCTAAATTAGATAGTGTTTCTACCTCATTCTTTTTCAATGAAGTGCAAAATACCCCAGTTCCATCATCAAAAAAGCGCTCGCTGGTTTCTCCATAATCAGAATAGGGATAAAAAGCAAAATCATCTGAGGCTTTAGCCGCTACCCATGAGGCATAAGCCCAATATTCACTAAAAGTACCAAAGTCATTAGCAGAACGCATCATCAACAATAGCCAGTTCTCTGGTGATTGATAGTAATTTTGTACTTGCTGCTTAAAAGAGGATAGATATTCTTGCTTAAACCACATATGATGGGGAACAAATGTACCTGTACTATCGGTAATTGGTTCGACTCCAAGAACTGTACGAATCCATTTGTCCCATTTGGAAACAATACTAAAATTACCCCACTGGTTATGTTGCAACAGAGCAAATTTATATTTTACAGTTTCTTCCTCATAACTAATTATGGGCCAAGTAGCTACAGGTAGTAAATCACTATCCCAGACGATATACCATTCACTGAGGTTTTCAATTCCCTCACAAGCACCTAGTTTCAAAAGTTGTTGATAAAACCATCCAGGATTATACAGGGATTCTCCTAAATTTAACTCTTGACAAATTTCTTCTTTAGTAAGACCTGCGGGTTTGACAAAAAAGGTTTCTTCTTCATGTACATTAATTGGTGCTGTTTGCCACTGTAGACTTTTTTTTCTAAGGGAATCTGCTTCTGTGGTTGAGGTGATGATGTGAATTGAGCGAGGTTCGTAGTAAAGGCTGATAGCTTCTAGTACAGCTCTTGTACTCCATCGAGTTTTATAGAGAGGGATCACAAAGTCAAAAATTTCTTTGGTCATGAGTTTCTATCTATTTTGTCCTGGACAATAAATAATAACAGTTGAAATAGCCAAGAAATAGTATGATAATTTACTATTTTCAATCTTTTGACAGATAAATATAGTGACTAGTTGTAGAGAATTTTAAGAAAATTAATCACTATTTGTCAATCAAGATAAGAATCATCTCATCAATTAAATGGCGATCTCCTCAGATAAGATCCCTTACCAAGGGGGACTTTTTTATAATACTAATTATAATTTACACCAGACTCAAGGCGATCGCACTCTTGTAGGTTGGGTCCTTGGTTACGAAACCCAACAATCTCTTTTTTACAAGGGATTTTAAAAATTGATTCTCGCCTGTTTTGGTCTAAGTTTTAGACTAAATCCTACTTACAAACCCAAGTTATTATTAAAGATAAGTTTGTAGTAGGGCTTTAGCCCTATCAACATTTAATTTCTATATTTATTGGACTAAAGTCCAACTACGAACCTATAATTTCTATATTTATTGGACTAAAGTCCAACTACGAACCTATAATTTCTATATT
>NZ_JALKVM010000025.1:0-4340 GCF_057440575.1 Johannesbaptistia floridana | reverse complement strand
TTCTCCTCACCATTTTCTTTGTCAAGAATGAAAAGACCCTGCTTAATAAGGGGGGTTTGGGGGGATCATTTCTCTAAATTAAAAAAAAGCGATCGCACTTGAGCCTATTTCTGCTTATCTAGTCATATATTAAATAGATGTTTACAGTTATCATCAAAAGCCCCCCTTAATAAGGGGGGTTTGGGGGGATCATTTCTCTAAATAAAAAAAAAGCGATCGCACTTGATCCTATTTCTGCTTATCTAGTCATATATTAAGTAGATATACCAAGCACACTGTATAACTGTAACTGAAGTAAAAGCGATCGCTCTTTACCCTATTTCTTCTTATCTACTAATCTAAATGACTAAACAATCAATACCAGCAACAATAATTAACCAAGCTAGTAACCTTACTTTATCTTATTTCTTCTTATATAATAATCCGAGCGAAAGCATTATTCTTTATCCAGTTTTTGTACTGCTATAGCAAAGATTAAGTTATACTAGCGAAAGCATAAAGATAAACACGGATAGCTATGTGTGGAATCGTTGGTTATATAGGAACTCAACCTGCTACAGATATTTTACTGAGTGGTTTAGAAAAATTAGAATATCGCGGCTACGACTCAGCAGGGTTAGCAACGGTATGGGAAGGAGAATTAAACTATGTGCGTGCCAAAGGCAAACTATATAATCTACGAGATAAATTAGCTAAAGAGATTAATCCAGCATCCATAGGTATTGCCCATACCCGTTGGGCAACCCACGGAAAACCAGAAGAATATAATGCCCATCCCCAAATAAATGAGGGGAAAAAAGTAGCGGTGGTGCAAAATGGCATCATCGAAAATTATCGCCAATTAAAAGAAGAATTAATTAATCAAGGGTATCAATTTACTTCAGATACAGATACCGAAGTGATTCCTCACTTAATAGCTAACTATCTACCAGAAAACCCCAAAGATGACGGCTTATTAGTGGCTGTAAAAGAAACAGTGAAGCGGCTAGAAGGTGCCTTCGCTTTAGCAATTATAGCGGGAGATTATGGAGATGAATTAATCATAGTGCGCAATCAAGCCCCCGTGATTATTGGGTTTGGGCAAGGAGAATTTTACTGCGCTTCTGATGTAACGGCGATCGCCCCCTACACCCACACAATTCTATCTTTAGATAATGGAGAATTAGCCCGTTTAACGCCCTTAGGAATAGAAGTATACGATTTTGACCTGAATAGACTCAAAAAAGCACCTCGCACTCTTAATTGGACTCATGGGAATGTAGACAAGCAAGGTTTCCGGCACTTTATGCTTAAGGAAATTCACGAGCAGCCTACAGTTATACGTAGTTGTTTGAGTCATTATCTTCAACAGGATTGGGGTGTAGATAATGGTGATGATAGTAATCCTATTGTCCTGAATTTAGAGAAGAAAATATATGAAGGTCTTAAGTATATCCAAATTTTGGCCTGTGGCACTAGTTGGCACGCCAGTTTAATAGGAAAATATTTATTAGAGCAATTAGCAGGAATACCAACAACTGTACAATATGCCTCAGAGTTTCGCTATGCACCATCACCCTTGATGCCTAATACTCTAACTATAGGGGTAACTCAGTCAGGAGAAACAGCAGATACAATTGCAGCAATTGCGATGGAGAAGCAAAGACGTATAGGTTTAGATAAGGAATATCAGGGAATTACTCTCGGGATTACTAATCGTCCTGAAAGTAGTTTAGCAGAGATGGTAGACCAAATTATTAATACTCAAGCGGGAATAGAAATTGGTGTAGCAGCTACTAAGAGTTTTACCGCCCAGTTATTAGGTTTTTACTTATTATCCCTAGATTTAGGTTATAGACGTAAAACTATATCTAAAGAGAAAATTGGCGCTTTGATTGAAGGTTTAAAAGCATTGCCCAAGCAAATTGAAGATATTCTCAGATATCAAGAGGGGAAAATAGAAGAAATTGCCCACGATTTTCAAGAAACTCAAGACTTTATTTTTATTGGTAGAGGTATTAACTTTCCTATTGCCTTAGAAGGGGCTTTGAAACTAAAAGAAATTAGTTATATTCACGCCGAGGGTTACCCCGCAGGAGAACTAAAACATGGACCAATAGCTCTTTTAGATGCTAAAGTACCAGTAGTGGCGATCGCTATGCCTGGTAGTGTCTATGATAAGGTTTTATCCAATGCCCAAGAAGCCAAGGCTAGGGATGCTCTTTTACTAGGAGTGATGCCGATTAATTCACCTATTACTGATTCTATCTTTGATGATTTATTGGAGGTGCCGGAAGTAGACGAGTTACTATCTCCTATTATTACGGTAATTCCTCTCCAGTTATTAGCTTACTATATTGCGGCGATTCACGGTTTAGATGTAGATCAACCTCGCAATCTAGCTAAAAGCGTTACTGTTGAATGAATCTCGGGAATTATGCACAATCTTATGTAATATTGTGTACACTTATATACTTACAATTAAAACAGCACGGGAGCAGGGAGCACGGTCGCAGGGAGAAAGAGAGTTTTTAGTGAAATAGAAGCGACTAAACCATTTTTTCTACCTCCATAACATCACAAAGATTTTTAGCAAAAGGTGATAAAAGATTGGGATCTAAACTCCACCAAATTAATGCACAGGTGTCCAACACAATCTTCATAACTCACCCCATTCTTCAGTAGTGGGAGTGGTTAAATTCTCATAATATTTAACTTTCCCTCGAAAAGGTGCAAATAATTCATTAGTATTAGATGATGATTGATATTTAGAAAGTTTTATAATCGGTTTTCCTTGATCAATAACAATAATATCTTCGTTCTCAAGCTCTAATTGTTTTAATATCTGTTCTAATTGAGTTTTTAATTCTTGCTTAGTTATTAACATGGCTTTGATAGTTTTAATTCTTCAAGTTTTCTTTATTGAAACATATAATCACAGCAATATAGCAATTCTCATATTGGTGAGAAAGGTTATCCTTTTGAGGCAGGAGGCACCTCAGATCTTGCATCTTTACCCAAAGTTACTTGTGGTGGATGAATAATGAGTAATGAGTAATGAGTAATGAGTAATGAGTAAGACGTCTTGAAGTTTTGAAGTCTTGAAGTCTTGGAGTTTTGGAGTAATGGGTTTTGGAGTCTTGAAGTCTTGAAGTCTTGAAGTCTTGAAGTAATGAGTAAGAGAATTAATGCGATCGCGCTTAAAAATTGATTCTCCCTTGTCGGCCAATTTCTGTACTTTTGTTTTGGTGGAAGATATGAAGCAAGAGAGGCACCGAGGCAGGTACAACCTCATGAGTCCGAAAAATGCTCTATCCGCTTTTTAAAGTGTATTTATTTTTCTATCTCCTCTAAAACACAGAAACCTCAGGGGGTGACAAGAAAACCCTGATGAAGACAGGGTATACTCACACCAAAGCATCAAAACCCAAATGTTACTCATTACTCATTACTCATTACTCATTTCATCTCTCAAAGTAACAAAATTAGTGGCTTGTTCAGTGACTATCCAAATCCTAATTGTTGCTAGAAATGGGTTATGATGTTTATGTGTTTATGTGCTCAAGGAGAAAAATCATGGTACGTTGGTCATTAACCGTATCTTCAGAAACAGATCAACGGTTACGAGCTTTTTTAGGACAAAAAGGAGCAAAAAAGGGAAGCTTATCCCAATACGTTGAAGAAGCGGTTAAACAAAGACTGAGCTTTGAAGAGACCGTGGATTCTGTCCAAGAACGTAACTTGCGTTATTCTGATTCTGAAATCGAAGAATCTATCGATGAGGCTATCAGAGAAACCCGTGCTTCGTCTGGTTCTTGATACAAACATTCTGATTTCTGCCTTGTTACGCAAAAACACACCGCCTTATCTCCTTTATCAAGCATGGCGTGAGAATCAGTTTGAGCTAGTGACCTCACCAAAGCAACTTGAAGAATTACAGCGAGTCATGGCTTATCCTAAATTGCAACGTTATTTTACCCCAGAAGAAGCCCAAAAAATGTTAGCAGGGATAACCGCTTACACCCTCTGTGTGACATCGCTCCCTATTGTGTCTGATTCACCCGACCCTGATGATAATATTATTTTGGCAACAGCAATTGCGGGTAATGTTGATTATCTTGTGAGTGGTGATAAATCAGATTTGCTAAAACTCGGTGTTATTGAAGATATTCTCATTATAAACCCTCGTCAAGCCTTAGATATTATTGAAGAAAGAATAAAATAGCTATACTACAATGAATCATCCACCCTTTTCATGCTTGCTAGTAACTCACCTTTTCCCAATTCCTACGTTGACCTGAAATTTTTCTCATATCTTCCACCAGAACTTATGTACTAATTTTTTAGGAAAAATGTTCTTT
>NZ_JALKVM010000024.1:0-4351 GCF_057440575.1 Johannesbaptistia floridana | reverse complement strand
ACTCTCTGGATTTTCCTAGGCTAAATGGACTAAAGGTCCAACTACTTTCTCTCTGGATTTTCCTTGGCTAAATGGACTAAAGTTCAACTACTTTCTCTCTGGATTTTCCTAGGCTAAATGGACTAAAGGTCCAACTACGAATTCTCTGGATTTTCCTAGGCTAAATGGACTTTAGTCTAACTACGAACCTCTTTTTTTACTTGGGTATGTAAACCTCAGATCTTGCATCTTTGCCAAAAGTTGCTGGTGATGGATGAATAATGAGTAATGAGTAATGAGTAATGAGTAATGAGTTTTTTCAAGTATTTATACTTACTTTTTTGAACTGTCTTGAGGCTATAATATCTCGATGAAACTCGTATACTTTTGAGAAGGAAATGACTCTAGAAAAATACTGAATTAAATTCCTTTTAAATTAAGCAGTAGAATCACTAATTTTTGCCGCTTTTTACATAATAAATCTTCCCTTCCTTTTTGAGTTCTATTAAAGAGTAAGATTCTAATAACTTAGTAAATTTTTTTCCCAGTTGCAGTTTTTGCATAGTCTGAGTAATTGAGTGTTGATAGGTTTTGTGAAACTCACTAGCTACTTGACTAATGGGAATATATGTTTCTGTTGATTTCTTAGTTAAATTTTTGACAATTTGCGCAATTTGTTTCTCTAATTCTTCTGCTGTAGTTATTTCTTTTTTTACTTGAATCGCTTCTTCGGGATTTACTGATTCACCAAAAATAGTTACATAAATTTCCGCCCCCTCTTCCTTAGTTTGATGTATAACTAGGTCATTATCTATTTTCTTAAGAATTTCTATATAGTTTTTCCCTGGGAAATGATAATCTATTACTTCTTCTATAGTGAGTTTAAATTTCTTTTTAAACATTTGCTTTAAACGAGTTAATTTAACCCAAGTTTTTTTAGTTCGCGTCTGTTCCCCTTTTATTAAAGATTTCCAATGATTAGTACATTCTTCTATTTTAGGAATACTATTATAATCTACTATAGAAAAAGTATAGGTTTGACTAGTTTGATTATTCACCATCACCAGTTCACGATTGCGTCGAGACACTTTATAAACAGTGATACCATGATTTTGTAAACTTGTAGATAGATGATTTAAATCACCATCTGAAGAACATATAAGTACTTCTTTGACATTGGGATGATGTAACCATATAGAAGAACCAAAAGAAATCATTTTTAAATCAGCATTATTTTTTCCGGGAGGAACGTGTAATAATTCGTATCCTCTTTCGTAAAATTCTACGTCTTTTTTTCCTAAGTTGCGCCAATTGGCAAAAGCAAACTTCAGTTTAATAGGATAGAAGCAAGCTTGGCCTAACATTTTTTCACTATTGATATCTATATATAAGTTTTCTATATCTAATAGTAAAATTGCTATAGGCAAATTAAAAACCTGGTTGGTTTCTACTGAATGATGATTGTTAGAATATTCTTGAAGAGGTAAGTTAATATATTTAAGAGAAATTATTTGATTAATGAATTCATGAAAATAAGGAGAGGTGAAAAAAGCTGAAAGTAAAACACAGTTTAAGAGTTCAATTACTTTGTTTAAGAGTTCCTCTTGATGATGAATTTCTTCTAATTTGGTTTTGAGTTTATGCTTAAATTTAGTTTGAAAATCTAAACGATGCCAGGGATGATTCCTAAACTTAGGTTTTAACCACTCAGGATGATTTTGATGAATAAGGAAAAGTGTCTGATAGATAGAGTCACAAAGAGAATTGATGATAATTAGATTGTTAGTGGTCATAATTGACACCGCTTTTCATAAAACAGTTGGAAACAAAGGGAGAATTTCACTTTTTGATACTGTAGTCAAGAAAAAATTAAATTTATAGACAAGGAGCGCTACTTCTACTATAATAAAGGCTTTGCTTAGACAATCAGTTAAATAAACTTGTATAATAGAAAGAGTGCCTAATAATAGAAGTGCGATCGCGCTTTTTTCGTTTAAAGATATATTAATTCAGTCTAACCTCGATAACTCTAAAATGAAGCAGCAACAAGAAAGGAAATTTGACTACGTCAAGATAGCTTTAGCATCTCCCGAAAGAATAAGAGAGTGGGGAGAGAGAACTTTACCCAATGGAATTGTAGTAGGAGAAGTTAATACCCCAGAAACAATTAATTATCGAACTCTTAAACCAGAAATGGATGGTTTATTCTGTGAGAAAATTTTTGGCCCTTCAAAAGATTGGGAATGCTGGTGTGGTAAATATAAACGTGTTAGACACAAGGGGATTGTCTGTGAAAGATGTGGCGTAGAAGTAACAGAGTCGAGGGTTCGTCGTCACCGGATGGGTTACATAAAACTAGCGGCACCAGTGACTCATGTTTGGTATCTAAAAGGCATTCCTAGCTATTTAAGTATCTTGCTAGATATGTCTTTAAAAGATGTAGAACAAATAGTTTATTTCAACTCCTACGTAGTTCTAGACCCAGGTAACGCTTCTAATCTCAACTATAAACAACTCCTAAATGAAGACGAGTGGTTAGAAATTGAAGAACAAATCTATGCAGAAGAGTCCCAACTAGAAGGAATTGAAGTAGGAATAGGCGCAGAAGCCGTTCAAAGACTCCTAGAGGATTTAGATTTAACCCAAGAGGCGGAAAAACTAAGGGAAGAAATCCTCGAAAGCAAAGGTCAAAAGAAAGCTAAACTAATCAAACGTCTAAGGGTAATTGATAATTTTATCGCCACAGGTTCTAGACCAGAATGGATGGTGTTAACAGTAATTCCAGTTATCCCTCCTGATTTACGTCCTATGGTACAACTAGACGGTGGACGTTTTGCCACCTCTGACCTCAATGATTTGTATCGCCGAGTAATTAATCGCAATAACCGTTTAGCGCGTTTACAAGAAATCTTAGCCCCAGAAATCATCGTCCGTAACGAAAAAAGGATGCTGCAAGAATCTGTAGATGCTTTGATTGATAACGGTAGAAGAGGAAGAACTGTAGTAGGCGCTAATAATCGACCTTTGAAATCTCTCTCAGATATTATCGAAGGGAAACAAGGCCGCTTTCGTCAAAACCTTCTAGGTAAACGTGTAGACTACTCAGGACGTTCAGTAATTGTAGTAGGTCCTAAGTTAAAAATATATCAGTGTGGATTACCCAGAGAAATGGCAATTGAGCTATTTCAACCCTTTGTGATTCATCGTCTGATTCGTCTGCAAATAGTAAATAATATCAAAGCAGCTAAAAAGATGATTCAACGGGGAGACCCTCAAGTATGGAGTGTCTTAGAACAAGTAATTACAGGACACCCTATTCTCCTAAACCGTGCCCCTACTCTCCACCGTCTAGGAATTCAAGCTTTTGAACCAATTTTAGTAGATGGTAGAGCAATTCAATTACATCCTTTGGTCTGTCCACCATTTAACGCAGACTTTGACGGTGACCAAATGGCTGTACACGTTCCCCTATCTTTAGAATCTCAAGCGGAGGCGCGTCTATTGATGATGGCCTGTCATAATATACTCTCTCCTGCTACAGGTCGTCCCATCATTGCTCCTTCTCAGGATATGGTATTAGGTTGTTACTATTTAACAGCAGAAAATCCCGCAGCTAAAAAAGGAGAAGGTCGTTATTTTGGTAGTTTAGATGATGTTCTAAGAGCCTATGAACAGGGTCATTTGGATTTACATACTTATATTTGGGTAAGGCATGATGATACTGTAGAAACTGGTGAAAAAGATGAAAATGAGGTTCAAAAAACCGAAAATCTAGAAGATGGAACTGTTTGGAAGCACTATAAAAAACGGAAAGTTAGAGAAACTGCCGACGGAGAAAAAATTGCTCAATATATTTATACCACTCCAGGAAGGGTAATATATAACAAAACGGTTATTGATGCCCTAGCTTTCTAAGAAACTTATTTGAATCGTAGTATGGGCGCAAGCCTTAGGGAATGAGCGCAAGCCTTCATGTGTGGGCGCAAGCCGTAGGGAATGGGCGCAAGTATGAGCGCCCCTACATACTTGTCTTTCGAGCGATCGCCATCTTTAAATAATATCTTTTTCTCTTTGTCTTTCGTGCGATCGCCGCTTTAATAATAATCATCTTTTCATCAATTTTCTGGGCTTACTCTGTGGCACATACGTCTTATGACTTTATTCAACTTGACGTGGGCGCCTACTTGGGTAGGGGCGCTCATACTTGCGCCCTTCTGTGCTACACTACTTGTCTTTCGAGCGATCGCCATCTTTAAATCATATCTTTTTCTCTTTGTCTTTTGTGCGATCGCCATCTTTAAATCATATCTTTTTCTCTTTGTCTTTTGTGCGATCGCCGCTTTAATAATCATTATATTTTCATCAATTTTCT
>NZ_JALKVM010000023.1:0-33198 GCF_057440575.1 Johannesbaptistia floridana | reverse complement strand
CTTTTGCAAGCCCCCACTATAATCGGTACTCCGATTATAGTGGTGGGATGTTGACAACCATTGAGCAAAATCAGCAGTAAACTGAGATAAAGATAATAGCTTTATTTGGCGATCGCCGCTAATAGATTTTTGAATCTGCTTGGTATTGTAACCCCAACTAGCCAAAAACAAACCCAAACCAGCTAAATTATCCTGCATCTTAACTAGTTGTAGAGTTTTTAATCTATCTTCTACAAACCAAAATTTTGAGTTTTCAATTTTTAGCTTTTCTAAAAGTTGAGTGATAATTTTATACTTAGGCTGTTTACATTCTTTGCCAAAAATTGAAGTAGAAGGTATCTTAAGATTAGCTTGGGAGAGTAATTCTTCGACAAACCGCCCTTCTTTGGTGGTAATAATATAGAGAATAACCCCTTCATCTAGAGTTTTTTTGATTTTGTCAATTACCCCTGGGTAAAAGCGATGTAAT
Source organism: Johannesbaptistia floridana (assembly GCF_057440575.1). Lineage (NCBI taxonomy): Bacteria > Bacillati > Cyanobacteriota > Cyanophyceae > Chroococcales > Cyanothrichaceae > Johannesbaptistia > Johannesbaptistia floridana. The sequence goes on along the minus strand of NZ_JALKVM010000023.1, from coordinate 32,729 downwards.
GCCAGCCAGCTTCCTAAATCAGATTGAATTTGACTATCTCTTACTCCATCGAGAGTTTGGGAGATGGCGCTACTTGCTAAATTTTCTTTGTTAACTATCTGCTGACTCACGGAGTGCCAATCATCTCTAATTTCCTCTTCCCTGATACCCAATACCAAGGCGCGTAGTAATATAGGCATTTCCCAACCAGTTTCTATCACTGGTCGTAATTTGCCAAAATCCGAGGCTAAATCATCGTTAATCTTTGACTCAGGCCAAATCTGTTGATATGCCTCCTTACTACTTTGAAAATATTCAGCTAAGCCATCACAGACAACGCCATCAAAATCTAAGGCTATAATTTCTGGGGTATTATGGCTCATACTACTCAGTTAACTCCGTATTAAACTCATTAAAAGAGCGACGTTTTAACTCTACAGATTCAGACCGTGGTAGTAAATCAAATACTTCTCGCAGTACATCGTCTATTTTTTCGTAGGAAGTTTGTCCTTTAGCATTTAAAACTACCTCTCCCTGTTGATCTAAAATTACTGTTTGAGGCACTACCCCTTCATAATAGTAACCTGCTTCTGTCGGAGTATAATCCTCTTTGTTTTTCGTCAGAGAATCTACTGTGACAGGGATAATACTAGCAGCTCTACCATAAAATTCTTGTATCCGGGAAACAACAATAGAATATTGCTTACAATCACTACTATCATCTACGTAGAATACTAAAACTGCTGGCATTTCTCGGGCCCTAGTTTGAGCTAAACTTAAACGAGGAGGAACTAAAGATCCATTGCCTGCGTAGAGAATATAAATATTGCCATCGTAGAGATCATCATCAATACCAGCAGTAGCTGGTGTACTTATAGATAAGCTACAGCACAAGACTAAGATAAATATAATCAGTAATCGTTGGCACGCTGTTTTTAAATTCACAACCCTTATCCTGAATATTAATATAGATTAATCAACTTGCATATTATAACAATGAGAGTGATTGGTTGTGGCTAAATCATTGAACCATTACGCCAACGTCCAATCATTAAGGGGATTTTCTCATAAAAAAGGTTAAATAAACTTAGTTTAGATTTCCCGTCTTTACATTTGCTTAAATAATAAATAAAAGCAGAAGGATTTAACCACAACTTTTTCTGGCGTAAATATTCTACTAACTCGCTTCCTGTTAACTCAACAGTTAGAGGTTGAGGTAAATCAAGATTAGGGGGGAGAGTATTAGGATAAGCTTGGGGATCGTAGTTGGAGTTTATCCAAAAAGGTTCAGAATTTTTATAAGTTTTCGCTTCTGGATGACCGCAACCAATATTTTTAACAAAAGAAACCATGGGAGTAATATGTACCCCTTTATCGTACAAAGAGGCTAATGTGTGGGTAATATTCCAATCAGTTTGGCGATTTTTCTCCAACCAAAACTGATTGACCATAGTTAGTTTAGTTTGAATATTCAAAGGAATACGATAAAAGGAACCAAAAGGGTTATATTGACCAGCATATTTAGTAATACTTAATTTTTGCCAGCGTTCCGCCCAAAGTCCCAGACCCAAGCAAAATACTCTCTGGGATACCATAAAATCTGTAGTAATTATTTGATCAAAACCTTGAGGAATAGTAGCATAAGCGCTAACAGAAAATACTTGCTGATGATCATTATAAGCTTCTAGAAGTCTACACATTCGGTCGAAAAAAATAGGATTTGGTACAACATCATCTTCTAGATAAATTAGAGAATGATAAGTTGTGAGAACTTGATCAAATGCTGAAGTGATGTTGCGATCGCACCCTAAATTATCAGGACGATTAATGATTTCTACTGGTATACTCTTATTTAAATTTTGAAGAAGACTAAGACACTCATTGATACCCAGAAAATCTTGGTCATGGCGTGGACCATCGACAAAAGCAATGATTTGCTGTGGTAGTAGTGATTGTTTCTCAATCGCCGCTATTACTTGTGAAAGCAAATCGGGACGGTTAAAAGCAATCAACACTAGAGGAGGTAGCTTTTTGGGTAATGAGACATCATCTAAACAACGAGGTATTAACATGGATTTAACAGCTAATCAAACATTTATATTTTACGAAGTTTTCGCCAAATTCTTTGAGAGAAAGGTACTTTTTCTATATCGTCAATTTGATGCTTTGGTTGATTACTTAGTAAAGAGGCTACTAAGCCAAAAGAAGAAGCAGAAGAGTAAATTAGGCGATCGCATTTAGCCAAGAGGTACAAATCTACTAAAGCTTCTTTCCCATTTTCTATTCTATTTGAACATTCGGACCAATTCTGATGTAGTCTACTTTCATTACTAGGAAACCATTTCTCTGTGGTCACTACTTTGGGAAATTGCTGTTGAAAATCCTGTATAACTTTTTGAGAATCTGTTGCTAAAAAAATTTGGTATTGCTTATTTTTTCTGAGGGTATTTGCTACTCGCTGATAGAGTTTGCCTAAATCAATTTTCATATCTGTATAGCGAACATGAACTCCCAGGGTTGGTTGAGTTAACTTAGAACCAGCAAAGGTATCTACTCTAGCTTGTATATCTTGTTTTAACTGCAATTCTTTTTTTATGATGGTGGAGATAATTTCTATATTAGTCAATTTGGATAAATACTGAAAATCCCCTTGAAAATGCGATCGCATTTTATATGTTTTATCTGAATAAGAACAAAAAACCAGAATATCTTCAGTATAATCAAGCTTACTGACATCTATAGACATTTCTCCTTCAGTAAGATTTAGTGTTTGTTTTAAGCCTCCGAAGGATTCATCCAAGCGATTGTGCCATAAACTGGGATAAACTGATGATACATTTATTGGTAAATCATCGACATTTAGAGCTGAGGGGCAGTCAAAATACACAAAAAACGAATTAATATGGTTATCACTATAACTTCCATCTCTCCAGTCTACAACCACCTTTCTCTTCGTCATGCGCCCATACAATATCGTTGTACTCAAGGCTAAGATGCGATTACCTAATCCTGAAGATCCCTTAACAACTATATATTTACTTTTTTCCATCATTACTATAGCTTTTCATATATCTCTTTGTTTAGGAGTTGCGGAATAAGGTAAAAAACAGGGAAAAAAGAATAGTTTTAGTGATTGATTGTGTTCCCATTTTAATTTATGTTGTTTTCACTTTTATAAGAAGTTTAATGGACAAAAAGAAGGGTGTTGTTTCCTTTGTCCATTAATAAATCTCAAAGAGCTGAGTTAGATAGAAACTTCGCTTAACTCACTCGCTATATGCTCAAAAGGTTCATCAATCATTGTACTAGGTTCAAAACCTTCTTGAGCGAGCATTTCTTTAATCATCTCCTTGAGGATTTGAATACCGCGTACAGTAGGACCGATGGGTACACATAGGGAATTATAAGTTTCTCTTAAGCCTTGTAAAACCCTTTCGTCAAGAACATTCATATCTCCGGCTACTAAAGCATAACTAGCGTAGCGAAGATAATAGTCCATATCTCTCAAGCAAGCGGAATAGCGTCTAGTGGTATAAGCGTTGCCACCGGGACTAATTAATTCTGGTAACTCTTCAAATAAAGCCACGGAAGCTTGCTTAACCAAGTTAGCAGAATTAGCGTTAATCAAGGTTGCGGCTTTAATTCTTGCCGTACCTGATTCAAAATAGGATTGTAATGTATCGATCGCACTGCGATCTAGATATCGACCTGTTAAATCGTAGTTTCTAATCAAATTGGTGACTGCGTCTCGCATTAAACTCAGTTCTCCTGACTATGTTATTCTTTTATATTTACTTATCATCCCATAGGGGGTTAGTAACCTGCTAAAATTAAACCAATTAAATCAGTATTTTGATACATTTGTTTACAATTCCTGGTTTTTAGTATATTCAAATACAATTAAATGGTCAGTTTTTCTGAATTATTTGCAAATATTAAGGATTTGGTAACACTGAATACAAAATCTAGAGAGAGCAATCTCTAGGATAAATCGATACTGAGAAAAAATTTTATTATCCTTGTAATTGGAGTATAATATGGATCAAACCCCAGAAGAAATATTAAAAATGGTTCGCGATGAAAAAATTCAAATTATTGATTTAAAATTCATCGACACCCCAGGGATATGGCAACACTGTTCTTTTTATTACGATCAAATTGACGAAGACTCTTTTGATAGTGGAGTTCCTTTTGACGGATCTAGTATACGTGGTTGGAAAGCAATCAACGAATCAGATATGTGTATGGTTCCTGATCCCTCCACTGCCTGGATTGATCCCTTCATGAAAGAAAAAACTTTGAGCATGATTTGCAGTATCAAAGAACCTCGTACAGGAGAATGGTACGATCGCGATCCCCGCACCATTGCTAAAAAGGCCATTGAATTTTTACAAGAAACAGGAATAGGTGATGTAGCCTACTTTGGTCCAGAAGCAGAATTTTTTGTTTTTGATGATGTTCGCTTTGATCAAACCGAAAACAAAAGTTTTTACTATGTAGATAGTGTAGAAGGCCGTTGGAATTCTGGAAGGGAAGAAGAGGGAGGAAACCTCGGTTATAAACCCAGATACAAAGAAGGTTATTTTCCGGTTTCTCCTACTGATACCCTCCAAGACATGCGTACTGAAATGCTTTTAACTATGGCAGAATGTGGCCTACCTATTGAAAAGCATCACCATGAAGTAGCTACAGGGGGACAAAATGAGTTAGGTTTCCGATTTGCCAGCATGGTAGAAGCGGCAGACTATTTAATGACCTATAAATACGTAATTAAAAATGTCGCCAAAAAGTATGGTAAAACAGTAACTTTTATGCCTAAACCTCTATTTAATGATAATGGTTCGGGTATGCACACCCACCAATCCATTTGGAAGAATGGAGAACCTTTGTTTTGGGGTGATGGTTACGCTAATTTGAGTAAAATGGCTCTCAACTACATTGGTGGCATTCTTAAACACGCTCCAGCTTTACTAGCTTTTACTAACCCAAGCACCAACTCTTATAAGCGTCTAGTTCCTGGTTTTGAAGCTCCTGTTAACTTGGCCTATTCTCAAGGAAACCGTTCTGCTTCTATTCGTATTCCTCTATCGGGACCTAATCCTAAGGCAAAACGTCTGGAATTCCGTTGTCCAGATGCCACTTGTAACCCCTATTTAGCTTTTGCGGCTATGCTTTGTGCTGGAATCGATGGTATTAAAAATGAAATAGATCCCGGTAAGTCTTTAGATGTGGATATTTATGAGCTTACTCCTGAAGAGTTGAGTGAAATTCCTTCTACTCCTGGTTCTTTAGAGGGTGCTTTAGAAGCTTTAGAACAGGATCATTCTTTCTTGACTAATACGGGAGTATTTACTGAAGATTTTGTCAACAATTGGATTGAGTACAAGCTAGATAACGAGATTAATCCTCTCCGTTTACGTCCTCATCCCTATGAATTTTCTCTTTACTACGATGTCTAATCTCTAGAGCAGAAGGCATGAGGGCAATGCTTAAATTGTTGTCATAACCATAAATTAGGGACAGAGTTTTAAATAAAACTCTGTCCCTCTTATCGGTAGTGTAGGGATAATTAACTGGGTAAAAAAAGAGCGATCGCATACCCTCTGGAGAAGAAAGTGTCAGAACTCAGTATTCAATGTTATGTGATCATAATATAATTAATGGTGCGTTACATTTCATTAACGCACCCTACAGTTTAAATGGTGAATCCTAGATTAGGGATTTTTCCGATTACTATATTTATATTCAACTAGCAACAATATATTCTTGGATTTCACCTCTTCGTTTGCGTAGATGATTGAGGGCTTGATGTTCTAGTTGGCGTACTCTTTCCCGGGATAGATTGAGTTCTTTACCGATTTTGGCAAGAGACATCTCCTTACCATCTTTTAAACCAAAGCGAAGGATAATTACTTGTTGTTGCTGTGGTGTCAGTTCATCAAGAAGACTGCCTAAGTCTTGACGTAGTAGTTCTTGAGTGATAAATTGATCTGGCGAAGCACCATCATCTTCTAATAGTTCTGAAAGTTCGGTATCTTGGTTATCCCCTACTCTTACATCTAGAGAAATCGGTTGACGAGCAACGCTGAGATATTCTCTAATTTGTGCAGGTTGTAATTCTAATTCGTGGGCAATTTCGCTGGGAGTTGGATTTCTACCTAGTTTTTGAGATAGTTCTCTTTGGGTTCTTTTGATTTTGTTGAGTTTCTCTGTAATGTGTATTGGTAGTCTAATTGTACGACCTTGTTGAGCGATCGCCCTCGTTATTGCTTGACGAATCCACCAGTAGGCGTATGTAGAGAATTTAAACCCTTTGGTTGGATCAAATTTTTCTACACCTCTTTCTAAACCTAAACTTCCTTCTTGGATCAGGTCTAAAAATTCCATATTGCGTTTCTGATATTTTTTGGCGATCGCTACTACCAATCTTAGGTTTGCTTCGATCATTTTTCTTTTCGCCCTATTACCCTTCTCTATGACTTTTTCTAGCTCTTTTGGCTCTATTTTCGCAGCATCTGCCCATTCTTGCAGACTTGCTTCTCTTTTTAGCTTTTTCTCTAATTTTTCTTTTATTTCCAAGAGAGCCATCATTTTCTGTACTTGCTTCCCAAAAATAATTTCTTGTTCATGGGTTAGCAGAGGTACTCTACCAATCTCGTGGAGATAAGTACGAACCATATCTGCCGAGAATAGTGGTTTTTTGTTTGTGGTTGTTGCTTTGGCAGCGGGCATATCTATCTTCTTCACTCCTTTTGAGATGGTTATTGGGCTAATTTTGGTTTGCTGTTTAATCAAGTAAGTTTTAGTTAAGTTTTTTTAAATACGTAGTCATTATGACTTGTTTCTTATTTAATCTTAACTAAACTTATAGACGTTAGCAACCGTAAAAAAGTTCGTTTAATTTCGGTAAACCCGAAAGAATGACTACCAATACTAAATTACTAGAAGATCTTCATACTTCTTTTCAAATAACATATTTCCTTAATATTTGTGTTAAAATTCTAAATCTCTCAAAGCTGCTTCTGCCGCAGAAAAAACCTCTTCATCGGACATATCTTGCCACTGAGGGTCTCCGATTTCGGCATAGAAGGTTTGATCATAAGGACGAGTTCTCACAACTACAGGCATAGGTACAGCATGACCCAAAATCAGAGCTTGTTGTTTAGAATCTAATTTAGCTAGAACCGAGCGAAGTCCTTGGGCACCGGATACCCCAGTAAAAATAGCATCAATATCTTTATCGTCATTTAGTAAACAGGTAATGCGGGTTCCCACTTGAGACATAACCTCATTATCAATACCCGAAGGGCGTTGATCCACAATCAAGAGAGTCACAAAATATTTACGCATTTCCCGAGCGATTGTCCCAAAAATAGTTTGTTGTACAATACTAGGATCTAAAAAACGGTGAGCTTCTTCGATGGTAATCACTAATTGTCGGGGGCGATCCATAATATTCTTGCTTTGAAGAAACTTTTCTGCTTTTTCTACATACTTATGATGAATACGTCGGGTAATCATATTAGTAACTAGCATATAAGAAAGCAGATTCGATTGAGAACCGAACTCTACTACCACGTGTTTACCAGCATCTAGAGATTGCAAGATTTGGTCAATATAGTTATGGGCACAAGCTGAACGCATATACTTAAGATTATTCAAACGCATTAACTTACGTTGTAAAGACATAATTGAGCCTTTGTGCCCTTGTTTTTCTTCACAAAAAATTTGAATATCTTCATTAGTCATATTCAGAAGTTGTATAATCCAAGACTTGCCATATTCTGAGTACAAGATATTGGCATTATCCAAACTTGCTTCAGACAAACCCAAATCCCGGCTAACTAAACGAAGATCCTCTATTTCAATTTGATCAAAGCTCAAATATAATTCTTGGGCGTCTCTAACACCGCGACGTTTAGTTGATTTAGGATCTAAGGTATAAATTTCTATTTGTCCGGGAAAAAGCTGACGTAAACCTTTAACAGTGCTAAATTGTTTCCCTTCACTCACTGCCTCCCAGCCATATTCAGAGTGCATATCAAACATTAAATTAACGGCAGCTTGTTTACGAATAATTCCTGAAATCAAAAGACGAGTCAAAAAGGATTTACCAGTACCAGATTTACCAAAAATACCATTACTGCGCTCAACAAAACGTTCTAAATCTATACAAATAGGCACTTCCATATCCAGGGGTTGACCAATAGAAAAATTACAACGATGAGGATCATCTTCCCAACCAAACACCATCCGAAAATCTCTCTCACTAGCTTCATAAACCTCACTAAAGTGACTAGGAATAGTTTTCACGGGAAGAAGTTGAGCGTCACTACTTGATTGAACCGAAAAAGAGGCTAAACTAGTATCATGGTTTAGAGAATCTTGAGAAGTTTTTTGGCTAGTCATCTTCGGGGTTTGGCTATTACCCTCTTCCGAGGTAAGCATTAACATAGGAGATAGCTCAACTGTTCCATAAGTACCGCTACCTGCTAAAATTTGTTGTAATAAAATATCATCGGCTTGGGGGGGATTAGCAATAATTCTAGGACTAGCAGTACCCAGAGATACATCAGTAAGCAAACAAAAAAAACGTGAGCGTATTCCTAGGACTACCAAGAATTTGCCTACTCGCATGTCTTCTACAGATACATCAGCGTGCAATCTTACCTCTAAACCTTGACTCAGAGAACCTTGAATAACTAAACCTAGTGGGTGTTCTGCACTCATGGTAATATAAACACTATTTATTTTAACTATAGTCTACATTAAGAAGAAAATGAGCGATCGCCAAATATATTGTCTTTATCATAAGAATTGTCTTGACGGCTATGGTAGTGCCTTAGCTGCCTATTTAAAATTTAATCATCAAGCTGAATATATTCCTGTACAACACCAAGATCCAGTACCCAAGTTATTACCTGAGACTACAGTTTACTTACTTGATTTTTGTTATCCTCGCTCAATTATGGGGAAACTCAAAAATAATCATCAAGTTATTGTCTTAGATCATCATAAAACAGCAAAAGAAGATTTACAAGGATTTTTAGGGTTAAAAGATTCAGTTTTTGATTTACACAAGTCGGGATCGGTAATTAGTTGGGAATATTTTCATCCTCAAACAAAAATACCCTTACTGTTGCGATTGATTCAAGATCGTGATATTTGGCAGTGGCAATACCCAGAAACGGCCCCAGTTACCGCAGCTTTAATGACTCTAGGATACAATGATTTTAGCGTTTGGTTGCCATACATAGAAGATGAACAAAAAATTAATAAATTAGTTGAGTTAGGTGAGATTATCGCTAAAGCAAATGCTCATGCTGTAAAAATTCAAGCAGCAATGTCTTATTTAGGCAGATTACCAGGGAAAAAAGAGTTAATTCCCATGGTTAATACTCCTCATCTAATTGGTGAAACTTGTCACGCCTTGCTTAAAGAAGAACGATATCAAAAATATCCACTAGTAGCCGCTTGGTACACAAAAGGCTCTAAGGTATGTTATTCCTTGAGGTCAAGACCAGAATTTGATTGTTCTTCAGTAGCCCTGAGTTACGGTGGTGGAGGTCATCCCCAAGCTTCTGGCTTCTCTTGTTTGGAGATTCCTACACCAAAGTAACAAAAAAGGCAACTGAATTATTAAGAAAAGTTTATAATCGTAAAATATCAATTAGGGGTGAAAAAAAAGCCAAGAAAATGTAATCTTAATTACAAATTGCCGGATAAATTCAGGAAGATTAGCTTTTTAGTTGACATTTTTGACTTTTTTTGACAGACCTTAATAAAATATTATGTAAAGTTTAAAATCAAATTAAATTTAAAATAATGCCAAGAATACTTGTAATAGATGATGATGTAGCGATCGCCGAACTAGTTTCCATCAACTTAGAGATGGCCGGTTACGATGTTAATCAGGCAGAAGATGGGATAAAAGGTCAAGCGTTAGCTGTTCAATTACAACCAGATTTAATCATGCTTGATTTGATGCTACCAAAAGTAGACGGTTTTACAGTGTGTCAGCGTATACGCCGAGATAAGCGCACGGCTGATATTCCAGTGTTAATGCTGACAGCATTAGGACAAACTCAAGATAAAGTGGATGGCTTTAATTCGGGAGCTGATGACTACTTGACTAAACCTTTTGAAGTAGAAGAAATGCTGGTGAGGGTGAGAGCGTTACTGCGAAGAAGCGATCGCATTCCTCAAGCAGCAAAGCACTCAGAAATTCTTAATCAAGGGCCTCTGACTCTAGTACCAGAACGCTTTGAAGCAATTTGGTTCAAGAATACTATCAAGTTAACACATCTGGAGTTTGAATTACTTCACTGTTTGTTACAACGTCATGGACAAACTGTATCACCAAGTGAAATTCTCAAAGAAGTGTGGGGTTATGATCCTAATGATGATATAGAAACAATTAGAGTTCATATACGTCATTTGCGTACTAAACTAGAACCAGATCCCCGTCGTCCTCGTTATATTAAAACTGTATATGGGGCGGGTTATTGCTTAGAAATACCCAGTGGTGAAGAGTTGAAAAGTAATGAAAATTCGGCGATCGTGTAAGTGTAAAGATACTTTATGCTTTTTCAGTAACAGCTTGATTGAAGTTTATAGGGTCTTACTTTGGTTGTTATCTTCGTGTAACTCAATGAGGCTGAATAATTTAACAGCAGATTGATAGGATTCTTCAATCAGTTGTTGCTTATCTTCAGAACTATCAACTAATCCATCAGCTAACAGACGTAATGATCCTAGGAGAGAATTTAAACGATTTCGGGCTTGATGAGACAAATCGGCAGTAATGCTTCTTTTTTCCTTTTCTAAATCTGCAAATTGTGTTTGATAGAGTTGAGCATATTTTCCCGAGGTTTTCAGTAATTTTTGATGGGTGCCCACTTCAATCATTTTTCCTTTTTCTAAGACGATAATTTGTTCAGCTTTTTTGATGGTCGAAAGTCTATGGGCAATAATAATAGTGGTGCGGTCTTTAGCTAGTCTCTCCACTGCTTCTTGAACTACTTTTTCGGAAACTGTATCTAAGGCACTAGTCGCTTCATCAAAAATGAGAATATCTGGATTTCTCAGTAAGGCACGAGCGATCGCCATTCTTTGTTTTTGTCCTCCTGATAATAATACCCCGCGATCGCCTATCTTTGTATTAAACCCTTGGGGTAGTTGCATGATAAATTCATAGGCATTAGCATTTTTCGCCGCACTAATTATCTCTGCTTCACTTACCTCTTTTATTCCATAAGACAGATTATAACTCACTGTATTGTTGAATAAAAATGTATCTTGACTTACTACCCCAATCTTTTGATGTAAGCTTGTTAAATCAAACTCTCGTAAATCAATACCATCTATAGTAATTTTTCCTGCCGTTGGGTCATATAATCGTATAATTAAATCAGCAATAGTTGATTTTCCTGCTCCTGAAGTACCTACTAAGGCAGTAGTTTTTCCTTTAGGAATAGAAAAACTAATATTATCGAGAACTAATCTTTGATGATTAGGGTATACAAATTTTACTGACTCAAAATGGAGCTCTCTTTGAATTCCTTGATACTGCTTACTGCCATTTTTTAAAAATAACTTATTTTCCCTAGATAATAAATTAACTACTCTTTCGACACTAGCCTCATTTCGAGCTAATTGGCTTCTCAAAGTATTTAACTGATTAAAATAGGGAATCAGTCTAAATAAAATAGCTAAATAAACTAGAACCAAGCTACTCATTGATTGAAACTGACTTAAAAAAAGATATTTACCAACAACAATTAAGCTAAGAATTACCAAAACTCCTAAGGTTTCATTTATTGGACTAATTATACTAGAAAAAAACTGAGATTGAAATTGTAGATTTTCTCTTTCTTCGTAAATATCTTTAAGTTTTTCATATTCTTTTATTTCGGTATTAAATATCTTAATCAATCTAATTCCCATTAAAAATTCTATAAAATTATTAGCATATTCTTTGATTTTTTCTGTAAGTTTTACTCCATAAAATTTAGAGCGTTTAACTATTAACTGATTTAAAAAACCAGTGATTGTTAATAATATGGTTGTAAAAATAGTTAATTTCCAAGATATCGACAGAAGTACCCAGATATATGAAAAAATAGAAATTACAGTAATTATTAATTTTACTTTGAATTGAATTGATCCAGAGGTTTTAAATATTTCCCCAGTATTATCACTGATAATGGTTCCTATTTGATTTTGATTAAAATAATCTATACTTACCTCACATAAATTTCTTAAAGCTCTATTCAATAGTTGTTTGCTAATATTTTGATTAAGTTTAAAACTAGCTAAATTCGATAGTAAATTAGTTATATTTTTAATAAAAACTGATAAAAATACCAAGGATACCATAATTAATATTTTAATATTTTCAGGATATTGTTCTAAATAATTAATAATAATTTCAAATACTTTTACCCCTCGAATACTATTTTCTTGTCCTAAAATAATTAAAACAGTTGGTATAATCAATGTTGTTCCTATACCATTAAAAATAGATCCAGAAAGACCAAATATAACTGTAAGAGATACTAATAATTTGTTTTCCCAGAGATATTTTAACTGTAATTGGTCAGAACTATTCATATTTTTCAGTTAATTGTAGTGATTACTTTTGCTAAGATTTCTGACATTTTCTCGATACTATATTCCTGAACACATCTAATCCTTGCTTGTTGAGCTTTGATAGTAGCTTCTTGGGGATGATTAAAAATCCAAGTAATTTGTCGAGCTATTTCTTCAGGAGAATCAGGAGAAACTAGATAACCAGTATCACCCAAAATAATAGGAATATCTCCAACAGTGGTGGCTAAAATTGGTTTAGCCATAGCCATAGCGTCAGTTAACTTTAGAGGAAATTGGGCAAAGGCGGCAGGAGTATTGCGTTGAGGGACAACAATTAAGTCGGCACATGATACAATCTCAGGCATAGAAGTATAGGGTGATTTAGGCAACTTAATAATCCAGCGTCCCCATTTTTGTAATAATTCCTGATCATATTGATCATAAGGGCTACCACCAACGATAACCAATCTTAAATTGCTTTGATTTAAATTGTCTAAAGCGATTAAGACATCTTCTAATCCTTTGTAAGGACGTGGAGCACCGGGAAACATTAAGATTTTATAGTTAGCTAAACCATATTTAATTTTACTAGCATGAGCATCATATTTATCTGGATTAAACAATTCTACATCCTTACCATTAGGAATATATGTACCGCCAAAACGCTGTTGTAAGAAGTTATTATGAACAGTTATAACATTAGCAGCAAAAGTAAGTTTTTCCATATAGCGGAGATAGAGAGGATGATCTGGATATCTCAAGATACCATTTTTTTTGAGTAAATCTTTAGCTAATTGTAAAGGATGAGGACGATAAGACCATTGTTCTCCACCATACCAACTCAATTCCCAATCATCGATATCTAATAACAGAGGGCGTTGTCTGTGTAAAATCTTTTTGAGTAGGGCGATGCCAAAACTACTAGGTTTAAGTTTGACAGCGTAAATAATGTCGCCATCAATTTTGGGTAACAGTTGTCTAACGGAACGAAAAAAACCGGAGGTATATTCACAAGGAATGGCTACTAGGGGAAAATTGGAGGTATTTGGAGGCAAATCAGCACTATTAAAGGCAATGCCACATAACTCCACCTGATAGCCGAGATTTTCCAATGCTTGAGCTAGTAAGAATGGTCTAACTCCTCCACCCCAACGATTAGCGCCTTGGGCAGAAAGATCGCTAACAACTAGAGAAATTTTAGTCAATTTTGTTAGTCTAAAAGTGTTGTTCTCTGTAAATTATAGTTCAATTGATTATGGATATAGAATTAATTCCGGTTTTGTCTGATAATTATATTTTTCTGTTGCAGGATCCCTCAACTCAAACAGCAGCGGTGGTAGATCCTGCGGTAGCTGAACCAGTGTTAAATTATCTAGAAAAACACAAGTTAAAGTTAGTAGCGATTTTTAATACTCATCATCATGGGGATCATGTAGGGGGAAATCGCGAATTACTAAATCATTTTCCAAAGTTACATATTTACGGTGGCGCTGAAGACAAAGGTAGAATTCCCGGTCAACAAACTTATCTCCAAGAAGGAGATACCGTAGAGTTTGCGGGAAAAGTTGGGGAGGTTTTCTTTGTGCCGGGGCATACTTATGGACATATAGCCTACTATTTTCCTCCGGTAGAAGGTGAAAGTAGAGGAGACTTATTTTGTGGCGATACTCTGTTTGCAGGAGGCTGTGGGCGACTATTTGAAGGCACACCAGGTCAAATGTTGCAGTCTTTAGCTAAATTGCGATCGCTTCCAGAAAATACTAGAGTTTGGTGTGCCCACGAGTATACCCTCAATAATTTAGCCTTTGCCTTGACGGTGGAGTCTGATAATGTAGAATTGCAAAAACGCTATCAACTGGTTCAACAGCAACGTAACCAAGGTATAAGTACGATTCCTACCTATATAGGTATAGAAAAAACTACTAATCCCTTTTTACGCTGGGATACATCTAGGTTACAAATTACAGCTAAAAGTCAAGATCCAGTAACAGTTTTTGGACGTATCCGTCAACTAAAAGATAATTACTAAATTTTAGAACCTAGATAAATTTGCTGACCTTCGAGGAGACCATATTTTTTTGTTTCCTCTGGGCTTAATTTTTCCAGAAAGCTATCTATTTTGACTTGAAAACCGGCTTTAGTTAATTTTTCCAGATAATCTCGACCATATATTCTCAGATGATCTTTTTGTCCGAACAATTTTTCTCTTTCTTCAGGAGAGGTTACACTTGGGTCTTCAAAAGTAACTTCTCGATTTAAATCGATAGGCACTTGTAAAATTGCCCATCCTTTGGGTTTAAGTACTCTGAATAACTCTAACATAGCTTGATGATCATCTGGTATGTGTTCTAATACATGATTGCAAATAATCACATCAAAATTATTATCAGGATAATTAATCTGAGTTATGTCCATTTTCACCATCGCCGAATCTGATTCTAAATCGGCACTGAGATAATCTATATTAGGTAAAGATAAAAATTTTTTTTGGAACCAGTCTTCTGGAGCAATATGTAAAAGAGAGAGAGAATCAGTAAAAAGATTAGTTTGCCTTTGTAAATACAACCATAATAGGCGATGCCTTTCTAGAGATTCACATTTTGGACATTTAGCATTTTCTCTAATTTTGATGGCGCCATAGGGCAGAAATTGGCTAAAACTTCCTTCACAACAGGGACATTTATAGTTATTTCCGGCATATTTCCAACTTTGCCAATAGCTTCGCCAGACTCTGCGCACTTGCTTACTAAATCGTTGATATTCTTGACGCCATGACCATAATTTAGCTCGTTGTTCTTCCTTTAACAGTTCTTTGGCGACCAATTTTATTGCCTTCATTTAGTTTTAGCTCCCAAAACAATGTTATAATTATAACTTTGTCTTATACAGTTGGGAAACCAATAAGTAATAATTTTTAGAGGTATTTTAGTTCAGATGGCCAAGAAAATACAACTTCTTTTAAATCAAAATGTCAATAAACTAGGTAAAAGAGGTGACTTAGTAGATGTAGCCCCAGGTTATGCTCGTAACTATCTCATTCCCAATGGTTTAGGGGTTTTAGCTACAACCGGAGTGCTGAAGCAAGTAGAACAAAGAAAAGAAAAAGAGCAACAAAGAATTATCGCAGAAAAACAAGCAGCAGAAGCTCGCAAAACTTCTTTACAAACAATCGGTCGCTTTGTCATTCGCAAACAGGAGGGAGAAAATCAGGCTATCTTTGGTACAGTAACTACTCAAGATGTTGCTGACTCAATCAAAGCAATGACTAATCAAGACATTGATAGACGTAACATTACACTTCCCGAAATTAGCAAAATTGGTTTCTACGAAGCTGAAGTTAAACTACATCCTGAGGTTTCTGCTACCATAGAAATTCAAGTGGCACCTTTATAAACTAAAGTTAAGAGCCTCACTACTACTAAAAAATGTAGAGAAATGTGAGGCCAAAGCCTGAAGATGCGCTAATTTAAGTAATAATTATGAAGTTACCATCATTAGATTCTGAAACTATTAGTCGGGTTATTGAAATGGCTTGGGAAGATAGAACTCCTTTTGATGCTATAGAAGCACAATATGGACTTTCTGAAGCTCAAGTTATTGCTTTAATGCGTCGTGAAATGAAGTCATCAAGCTTTTTTAAAATGTGGCGAAAGCGAGTATCTAATCGTTCTACGAAGCATTTAGGCAAAAGAAGTTTTATGGTAGGCAGATTTAAGTCAGATAATCAGAAGTAACCTTGTTAAAATATATAAAGTTTACCGCAATCTAAGCATTTTGTATTAATACTACAATGAGTTATAGAATAAAATAAAAATAGTAACTACTACTTTGTCATTTACTTGGTTCATATATAGTTATACTCATTCACAAAAAATGCTTATGATTCGCCGTAGTTTTTTATTTTGCTTAGGTTTATTCGCTTCTAAATATCTAACAGAGTACGTGCTAGGAATTTTCAACGGAAAAACAAAGGCGGTAAACATAGCTTCTGCCGAGATTAGTAAATATAAACAGAAGCAGTTGCCTGGTAATCCTATAATAGATGTTCAACCGCCTCCCGCTCCGGTTATTGAGCCACCAGCAACCTCCCCAACTCCTACTAACACTCCTGCTCCCAAACCAATTGAATTTGTCAAAAAAACAATTAAGGGGACACCTCTATATCAAACAACCATAAATCTCCAAGATTCTGAACAACTCTTAACTATTGGTTTAGCTAATCAAGCTAATCAAGCAAATAATCATATTACCTCGGCAGGAGATGAAGATTTTGCCCAAATGGTTAAGCGTCATCAAGCTGCTGTAGTAATTAATGGTACTTTTTTCAGTAAAGATGAAGAAAAAAGAGTTTTAGGTAATATGGTGGCGGAGGGAAAATTTCTTAAATATAGTCGCTGGGAGAACTATGGAACTACTTTGGGGATTAAAGCTGGGAATCAGTTAGAGATGGTTACCGCTAGAACTGAAGGACAGCCAAACTGGCAGGAGCATTGGTTTTCTCTTACCTGTGGACCGAGATTACTAAAAGATGGTCAAATATGGCTTAATCCTACTAGTGAAGGTTTTAAAGATCCCCATGTGTTTGATCGCGGCTGGCGTACTGCGATTGGATACCCCCCTAGTGGTACTGAAATTTATTTAGTTACTTTTGACGCGATCTTATCTTTAGAAGAAGAAGCGGAGTTAATGAAAGCTCTGGGTTGTAGTGAGGCGATGAATTTAGATGGAGGAGCTTCTAGATCTTTAGCTCATCGCCATCAAATAATTGTTCCTGCTGGACGCAAATTAACCAATGTTTTGGTTGTTTATGATGTGCTCAATCCTGCTCCTGAAAATCTCAAGAGTAGTTGGCATCGTTTTCAACAGGGAGAACGTCCAATTATTCCTAGTTAGGTCTCCTGTTTGATTATAAGATAATCAATGGTGCGTTACATTTCATTAACGCACCCTACAGTAGCTGGGGAGGGAGTATCAAAAGCTGTATCTTTGTTCTTGCCAAGGTTCACCTCGACGATGATAGCCGTTTTTTTCCCAAAAACCTAACTCTTCATTACCCAAAAATTCAATGCCGTTTATCCATTTTGCACTTTTCCAGGCGTATAAATGGGGAACCACTAGGCGCATGGGTCCACCGTGCTCTGATGCTAGAGGTTCACCGTACAGGGTATGGGCAAAGAAGTTATTATCAATAGCAAAGTCTGACCAAGCAAGATTAGTTGTATAACCTCCATAACAATGAAGCAAGACATGCTGAACTGGCTCTTTTAACTCTACTTGAGTTAAAAAATCAGTTACTTTTACCCCCTTCCACTGCACATCCAATTTTGACCACCGAGTAACACAATGAAAGTCTTCTGTAAATTCAGCTTGAGGAAGAGCGAGGAAATCTGACCACAGGAAGGTCTTATCTGGGGCTAATCCCCAAACTTTTAGTTGCCACTCTTGAGTATTTACCTGGGGAATGTCTCCATAGGTTAATACTGGGAATCCTTTAGCTAAATACTGACCTGGAGGAACGCGATCGCTTTGAGTGGAGTCAGGTTTTTGGAAATATTTTTGTCCCATAACTAAAAAAGAATGATGAACTATATATAATCTTAGCTTTTATTCTTCTTCTTCTTCTTGGTCTTGTGGATACATAAATCCTTTGGAGCGTCCTGTTAACACTGATTTACCTAGAGACAGTGCTTTTTGTGCCTCTAGAGCCGCTTTGCGTTTCCAGTGTGCTTTACGCTGATTACGTTTAGTTTTTGATGTTTTCTTCTTAGGAACAGCCATAGTTTATCAATGACAATACAACCTTTCTATCATAGCAAAAATCCTAATAATCATCATCTTCGCCTAGTTCTTCTGTTAATTCTGCTAAGGTATTATATTTAGCTTGATCTTGCAAGTGTTGATGTTTACTTCTGCGGGAGCGACGTCTATATTTTTTTGTTTCTAGCTTAGGTTCATAGTAGGCTTCACCTAGTTCGCCAATTTTCACTTTTAGGGTAGATTCTTGATTAGGCCGTTGTTGTTCTTGTTCGTTAGCGGCGATCGCCTCTGAGAGAAATTTTAGATAATGTTCATAGCGTTCCCAATCACCTCGTACTATACAATTAGGTTCATCGCGATGGAGACAGTCACTAAATTGACAATGATTATCTTTGAGTCTCTTTCTAATTTCTGGAAAGTATTCTGCTACTTGACTTGGTAAACAGTGAAGATCTGGTTGATTAAACCCTGGACTGTCGGCGATCAAGCCGTTTCCTGGTAGGGGAAATAACTCTACATGGCGAGTGGTATGACGACCATGATTAAGTTTTCCAGAAACCGTATTAACGCGCTGAGTAACTGTGGGAATCAAGTAATTGATTAGGGTTGATTTTCCTACACCTGAAGGACCTGCTAAGATGCTTATTTTGTCTTCTAATCTTGACAGTAGTTCTTTTGTGCCTGTTTTCTGGGTTACGCTTACCATAATTGGTTCATAACCCCAACTACTCAGAGTTGACTCCCAGTATTGTTTTTCTGATTCACTAGCTAAATCTGCTTTATTCAAGCTTAGAGTTAGGGGAATTCCTGTTGATTCTGCTTTAACCAGAAAGCGACTTAACTGCCAAGCATCCAGGGGGGGTTGTTTTAGGGCAAATACTAGGAGTAGATGGTCTAGATTAGCGATCGCTGGTCGTAGGATCTTACTCTTTCTCTGTAACACAGAAATTATCGACCCTCTGCTATCGCTATTGGGAGGTTCTATCACTTTTACCCTGTCCCCCACCATTACCTTTTGTCCAGTTTTTTTCAGACGACTACGTCTTGTGCATAGTATTTCTCTGGTTTCAGTCTGGACAAAGTAGTAATTTGCTTGGATTGCCATTACTGTACCTATGAGTTCTTTTTCCTGCTGGTGGTTTTGACTCATAGTGTAGTTAGTTTTTTTTTCGTCGTATTAACAGGCTGAAAAATTGCTGATGTTGCTCTATTTTTTCTATTTGGTGTCCCTCCATTTTCAAACTATCGGGTACTTGTTCTATTGGTTCTCCTGGATCTAACCATACTTCCAATAGTTCTCCTGCTGACATTTTTTCCAATTTAATTTTAGTACGTACAAAATTAATTGGACATGGTGTACCGCGTAGGTCTAGTTTTTGGGGGTTTTGAGTTTTTTGATTGCTCATCACTTATCAAATTTACTTGTGAAATATGCTGCCTAAAAATCCTTCTATTCCTCCTTTTCCTGTGCTTTGACCTTTTAGGGTTGCCAATTTTTGCAATAGTTCTTTTTCCTCACTATTTATCCGATTAGGTATTTCTACTTTAATCATTAGTTGATGATCTCCACGGCTCATTTCGTTACCTAGTTTTGGTACACCTTTATCTTCGAGGGTAAGTACTGTATTTGGTTGAGTTCCTGCCGGCACCAGAATTTCTTCTTCTCCATCTACTGTATCTACTTTTAAACGACAGCCTAGGATTGCTTGTAGATAGCTGATGGTTATTTCTGAGTGTATATCGATTCCATTCCGGCGGAATTTCGGGTGTTTTTCCACGGATACGAACACGTATAGGTCTCCTGCTGGTCCTCCTCTTGAGCCTGCGTCTCCTTCTCCTGATACTCGTAACCTTGTGCCATTATCTACCCCTTGTGGTATATTAATTTTTAGCTTTTTGGTTGCTTGTATCCTTCCTGCACCATTACAGCTTTCACACTTGTCTTCTACTACTTGACCTTCACCATTACAGGTGGGGCAGGTTGACACTTGAGCAAATGTTCCAAAGGGGGTTCTGGTAGTTCGTCTTACTTGACCTGTTCCACTACATGTTGAGCAACTTTTTGCTTTAGTTCCTTTTTTAGCACCGCTCCCTTTACAGGTTTGACAAGTTTCCAGATGAGGAATGCGGATTTCTTTTTCTCCACCAAAGATTGCTTCGCTAAATTCTAGTTTTAGATCTAATCTCAGGTCGTCTCCTCTTGTTGGTCCCCGTTGATTGGTACGAGTTTGACCTGTATTTCCGAAGCCTGAGAATATGCTTTCAAATATATCAGCAAATCCTCCGAAGTCACTGGCGTATTGATAGCCTGCACTAGCTGCGCTTCCCCCTACTCCTGCTTCTCCGAAGCGATCGTATCTGGATCTGGTTTCTGGCTCTGAGAGAATTTCGTAGGCGCGATTTATTTCTTTAAAGCGGTCTTCTGCTCCTGCTTCTTTGTTGACATCAGGATGATATTGTCTGGCTAAACGGCGATAGGCTCGTTTTATTTCTTCTTTGCTGGCGTCTTTGGCCACTCCGAGGGTTTGATAGTAGTCTCCTGGCATAATACGAAATTACTTTTTCTAGTTAATAGTGGTGGATATTAATTATCTGCTAATTGTTTTATGTTATAAGAATCTTTAAGAAAAATCACTTTTTTTGTTTTTTTAATCTACTGCTTCATAATCTCCTGTGACTGTTTCATCTTCTTCGTAGTTGAATTTAAAGTAAGTATCCATAGTTACATCTGCTTCTAATTCTTCATCTGGAAGCATATCTAACTCAGCTAAGATATCTTTTTCCATATCCATTATCTCTTTATCTTCGATTTCTCTGGTTTCTCTGGTTTCTCTGTCTATATTTTCTGTCTTTATGGTTTCTAATTGCTGTTGTGGTTCATCGAGAGACTCAGTTAGATCTATATACTCTGTTCCTAATTCATCTTGTATTGATTCAAATCCCAGTTCTGTTGCTCCGCTTGTTTCCTGATTTCCATATACTACTATACCTATTTTATACAGTTCTTCTCGGAAACCATTTACCATTTGACTTATTTCTTCTATTGTGTAAGACATAGTTTCAAATGCTAACTTTAGTTCCTCTTTGCGCTTATCGATTTCCTCTCTAAGATCCTCTGGAATTCTACTAGCATTTTCTTGTAAAGTCGTAGCATAGCTTTCTAATAGGTTTCTGGTTTGATTTTTCAATCCTACTAACATTAAGCGATGGCGGTCTTGTTCTGCATATTTTTCAGCATCTAGACGCATTTTCTCTATTTCTTTACTGTCAAGGGACCCCGTATTGCTTATAGACACAGTTTGTTTTTTCCCTGTTCCTTTATCTTGAGCTGCTACTTTGAGAATTCCATTTACATCTATTTCAAAAGATACTTCTATTTGCGGCACTCCTTTCGGTGATGGTGGTATACCTGTTAACAGGAATTTCCCCAAACTTTTGTTATCTTCAGCCATCGCCCTTTCCCCTTGAAGTACATGTATTTCTACTGATGTTTGTCCATCACTAGCCGTGGAGAATATTTGAGAGCTGGCGCTAGGAATAGTTACATTTCTGTCTATGATCTTTGTAAATACTTCCCCAAAGGTTTCAATCCCTAAGGACAATGGTGTTACATCTAGCAGCAATATATCTTCTACTTCACCCCCTAGTACTCCTCCTTGAATCGCTGCCCCTAAAGCTACTGCTTCATCGGGGTTAATTGAGTGGTCTATGGGAATATTGGGGAAAAACTCTTGGATCAATTTTTGAATCGCTGGAACTCTTGTAGAACCTCCTACTAAAACTATGCGACCGATTTCTGATTTATCTAAATTAGAATCTTTGATTGCTTGTTCTAGCGGTTTCAGGGTATTTTCTACTAGTTCTTTGGCTAATTCTTCAAATTGATTTCTAGAAAATTCAACTTCTAGGTGTTTTGGCCCTGTGTCATCCGCTGTTATGAATGGTAAGTTTATCGAAGTAGCTCCAATGGTGGATAGTTCTACTTTGGCTTTTTCTGCGGCTTCTCTCAGACGCTGAATTGCCATTTTATCTTCTGTTAGTTCTACTCCTTCGTTGGCTTGAAAATTCTCTAGTAACCAGCGAACGATAATGTTGTCTAGGTCATCTCCTCCTAAATGATTATTCCCTGATGTTGCTTTTACCTCGAATACACCCTCCCCTATCTGTAGTATAGATACGTCGAATGTTCCTCCACCCAGGTCAAAAACCAATATATTTTGGCCTTGTTCTTGCTTATCCAATCCATAAGCTAAAGCCGCTGCGGTAGGTTCATTGATGATTCTGAGTACTTCTAAGCCCGCGATTGTCCCGGCGTCTTTAGTTGCTTGACGTTGAGCATCTGTAAAGTACGCCGGTGTGGTAATTACTGCTTGGGTTACTTCTTCCCCCAAGTATTGTTCTGCGTCATTTTTTAGTTTTCTCAAAATCATCGCTGAGATTTCCTGGGGCGTATATTCTTTTTCCCCTACCAATACATTTACTGTATTGTCTTTTCCCTTTACACAAGTATAGGGAACTCTTTGTCTCTCTTCTTCTGTATCTTCCCACCGACGTCCAATAAATCTCTTAATACTGTAAATTGTGTTTGCCGCATTGGTTACCGATTGCCGCTTTGCTAATTGACCAACTAAACGTTGATTTCCTTTAGCAAAAGCCACAATACTTGGGGTAGTTCGAGACCCTTCCTGACTTGGAATTACTAGTGGTTTTCCCCCTTCTATTACAGCTACACAACTGTTGGTTGTTCCTAGGTCTATGCCAATTACTTTTCCCATACCCTATGGCAGTATACTCCCTAAAGATAAATCTTAACTTGCTTGTTTAATTTCTAGCTCTTAGCTATTTTAATTACTATTCTGATTCTGTAGATTGCTGTTCCTCAGAATTTTCTGTAACTTTTGGTGCAGCTACTTTAACCATCGCATGACGCAAAACTTGATCATCTAGTAAATATCCACGCATTAATTCTTCAATTACTGTCCCTTCTGGATACTCGTCCGTTGGTTCTCTTAACATGGCTTCATGATACATGGGATCAAATTCTTGCCCCTCAGGACGCATTGGTGATACACCAATTCTTTTCAGAGAATCCACTAAAATTTTATATACTCCTTGATAACTTTTGTGTATGTTTTTTTCTCCTTCAGTACTAGGTTTTAGTTGAGTTCTAGCACGTTCAAAGTTATCAATCACTGACAAAAGCTCGTTAATTGTGTTTTTCTTAACTTGATATGCTTGAGTTTCCTTTTCTTTAGTAGTTCTTTTGCGAAAATTATCAAAATCTGCCGCTATTCTCATATATTGGCTCTTAATGCTTTCTAACTGCCCATTTTGTTCCGCTAACTGTTGTTTTAATTGTGTATTTTCTTTTTGCCAAGTGTCTATTAGTTCTTCAGTGGATTTAACGGTTGTAACCTCTTCACTAGAACCTTGAACTTTTTCTTGAACTTTTTCAGAAACTTGGTTCATATTGTTAATCTCTGTATTGTTTGTAACCACAGATTGAGCATTGGTTTCTTCTCGGGTTTCTTCTAGATCTCCCTTGAGATCCAGTTCTTGATTTACTGATTCTTGATTTACTGATTGTGATAGGGGTTGGTTATTAGTAACTTGTTCTGACACTTCCTATATTCTTCTCCGACTTAGCTAAACTACTTTTAATGGTTAATTTTTTGGTTATTGAGATAACTAGCTATTTACTTAGATACTTTATTTTAGCATATCAATCAATAGGTCTCAGTTTAATAATACTTTAACACGTGAGGGAAAACTACCCAGGACTGAAAAGCTTAGGGATTAGAGTACACAGTAATTTCACCAATTCTTAGTAATATATCCCTTAGTTGTGGTGATATTTATTCCGCGAGAGAAAACCTGCTCAAAATTGCCAGCCTTTACCAGTTAATGGTTTGGGGTCACAAATAACTTATGAAGTGGCGGAGAGCGCCTCCCAATAACTCAAGATTATTGACCAAAAAACAGCCTCTCTTGG
Source organism: Johannesbaptistia floridana (assembly GCF_057440575.1). NCBI lineage: Bacteria > Bacillati > Cyanobacteriota > Cyanophyceae > Chroococcales > Cyanothrichaceae > Johannesbaptistia > Johannesbaptistia floridana. The sequence goes on along the minus strand of NZ_JALKVM010000023.1, from coordinate 8,410 downwards.
CGCTCTCCGCTTTCGCTGGCAATTTTGAGTAAGTTTATTGCACCCCTTTACATTTTTTTATCGGTTAATATAGATTTTATAAGTTATTTTGGGAATAATATAAATACAGAGCTTAGGTTAAATGTTTATGTCTCCACTCCATAGTAAGTCACAGCGACCCAAAACTTCTCTAGTACCGAGAGATTTCTTTTTCCCCTTCGGTAACAAGTTAGTTACATCAGGATATATCGAACCAGACCAACTAAAACTAGCACTGAAGAAAAAAGAACAGTCCAATAAGTCTTTGATTAATATCTTAGAAGAGCTAACTCAGAAGAAACTTCCTTCAGAGTTGGTTCGTCAGTATAAAAAACATCAATTGTTTGAATTGAAAGTTTTATACGGGGTAGATTGTGTAGATCCTGAAATAAAGGAGATAGCCAGTAATCAAATGGCTATATTAATTGAGGAAATAGTAACGATAGCAACCTGTAGACGATACAAATTATTACCCCTAAGAATAACAGAAGAAAATCGCCTACAGGTAGCAATGGTGAATCCTGATGATTTAGAAGCTTATGACGAGTTATGCCGCATTCTTAAAAACTATTCTAAAGCAACGCTGACTCTACAAAAAATGGTAATTACTCAAGAAGACTATGAGAAGTTATTAGAGGGTTATAAAGAAGTTGAATCAGAAAGAGATAAAGAAAGACAAGCCGAAATTAAACAAAGAAGAGAAGAAAGAAGTAATGATGTAACTAAACTAGTAGATGAGTTATTTATTGAGTCGGAGCAAAACAATGTAGAAGATTCAGACACAGAAGATATCGACGCGGGGGAAGGGGATCAAGATTCACCACCAATTATTAAATTAGTTAATAAAATTCTAGTAAAAGCTCTAAAAGAAGGAACATCAGATATCCATATAGAACCTCAAGAAGAAAATTTAAGAGTACGCTTTCGCAAAGATGGTGTACTAACAGAAGCTTTTCCACCCCTACCCAAAAAGATTATAACAGCAATTGTAGCGCGTTTTAAAATTATGGCAGACTTAGATATTGCCGAAAGACGTATGCCTCAAGATGGTAAGATAAGGAGAATATTTCAGGGTAGAAAAGTTGACTTTAGGGTAAACTCACTACCGAGTCGTTACGGAGAGAAAGTAGTACTAAGGATTCTAGATAATAGTGCGACGCAATTAGGTTTAGATAAATTGATCACCTCACAGGAAACTCTGGAGTTAGTGAGGGAGTTAGCATCTCGTCCTTTTGGCTTAATCTTGGTAACAGGACCAACAGGTTCAGGAAAATCTACAACACTGTATTCAGTATTAGCAGAGCGCAACAGTCCTAGGGTAAATATAAGTACAGCAGAAGATCCAATTGAGTACTCATTGCCAGGTATTACCCAAGTTCAGGTAATTAGAGAAAAGAATATGAACTTTGCCTCGATTCTGAGGGCGTTTTTAAGACAAGATCCAGATGTAATTCTGGTGGGGGAAACAAGAGACCAAGAAACAGCAAAAACAGCAATAGAAGCAGCTTTAACAGGTCACTTAGTTTTGACAACTCTACACACAAACGACGCGGCCGGAGCGATCGCCCGTCTAGACGAGATGGGTGTAGAACCATTTATGATTTCCGGTGCTTTGTTGGGAGTATTAGCCCAAAGATTAATGCGTCGGGTATGTACCGAGTGTAGAATAGCTTATCAACCGAGTCAAGAAGAATTAGCTAGATTTGGACTATCATCAACGGGTAAGCAAAAATTAACCATATACAAAGCTAAAAGTTTAACACTAGAAGAGGTACAAGAAGCAAAATCCAAAAAAACACTATGTGCTAAATGCAACGGTGTTGGTTATAAAGGAAGAGTAGGGGTATATGAAGTGATGAAGATGACAGAGGAGCTGCAAAACTTGATAAATCAGGGTGCAAGCACTGATAGGATCAAAGAAAAAGCAGTAGAAGAGGGCATGATAACTCTACTAGCTTACAGTCTAAATCTAGTAGTAGAAGGATACACAACCCTAGAAGAAATAGAAAGGGTAACCTTCACAGATTCAGGATTAGAAGCAGAGCGAAAAGCAAAACGCAAAACATCTCTAACGTGTAGTACATGTGGTGCAGGGTTACAACCGGAGTGGATAGACTGTATTTACTGTATGACACCTAGATTCCAAGAAGAAAACTAAAAATTAACAACAAAAACGAAAACAAAGGAGAAAAGTAACTATGGAGTTAATGATCGAAGACTTGATGGAGCAGTTAGTAGAACTTGGAGGCTCAGATATGCACGTTCAAGCAGGAGCACCAATCTATTTTCGCATCAATGGGAAATTAGGACCAATTAACGATGAACATCTAAGCCCCCAAGAAAGTCAGCGTTTAATCTTTAGTATGCTCAATAACACTCAAAGAAAAGAGTTAGAGCAAAATTGGGAACTAGACTGTTCCTACGGAGTAAAAGGATTAGCTCGTTTTCGGGTAAACGTATACAAAGAAAGAGGGTGTTATGCAGCTTGTTTGAGAGCGTTATCCTCGAAAATACCTAACTTTGAGCAGTTAGGATTACCAGATATTGTCAGAGAAATGGCAGAAAGACCAAGAGGTTTAGTATTAGTAACAGGACAAACAGGTTCAGGAAAAACAACAACCCTAGCAGCAATTTTAGACTTAATCAACCGGACGCGAGCAGAACACATAATTACGGTAGAAGACCCGATAGAATACGTGTTTGCCAATGCTAAAAGTTTATTTCACCAACGTCAAAGGGGAGAAGATACAAAAAGCTTCGCTAATGCCTTGAAATCAGCATTGAGGGAAGATCCAGATATCGTACTGGTAGGGGAATTACGGGACTTAGAAACTATATCATTGGCGATTAGTGCAGCAGAAACAGGTCACTTGGTATTTGGAACCTTACACACTAACTCGGCAGCAGGTACTGTAGACAGGATGATAGACGTATTTCCAGCAGAACAACAATCCCAAATCAGAGCAATGATTTCTAACTCATTACTAGCAGTATTTAGTCAATGTTTACCAAAAAAGAAAAATCCAAAACCAGGAGAGTTTGGACGATCTTTAGCTCAAGAAATTATGATAATTACACCAGCGATCGCTAACTTAATTCGGGAAGGAAAAGCACCACAAATATACTCATCAATTCAAACAGGAATGAAGCTAGGGATGCAAACTATGGAGCAGTCTTTAGCCAATTTAGTAAAAAACGATGTAATTTCCTTTGAAGAAGCAATATCCAAAAGTGCTAGACCAGATGAGTTACAGCGGTTAGTATCTGGGAGTCTTTCCTCAGGAAAAAGAACACGTTAAACTATTGAAATGAAATTTGTTAAACCATGCCTACTTTTATAGTTGAAGTTAAAGATAGCTCTGGAAACACCTTAAAAGAAAAGGTAGATGCTAATTCTCCAGAACAGGCTCGTAGCTATCTCAAAGGAAGATACGAAACCATAGGGAGAGTACGTCAAGCGGGGATGAACATAGATTTATCCAGCTTAGAAGTAATGTTGAGCAAAGTTACTGTCAAGGATAAAGCTGTTTTTTCCCGTCAGTTTGCTGTAATGGTCAATGCTGGGGTAGCGATTGTTAGAGCTTTAGGTGTACTCCACCAACACTCTACGAATCCAAGACTCAAAAAAGCTCTCCACGGAATAAGTAATGACGTGCAACAGGGTAATAACTTGTCTGACTCAATGGCCAAACATCCTGATTGTTTTGATCAATTGTACGTCAGTATGGTGGAAGCAGGAGAAACAGGGGGGGTACTAGACGAAGTACTTAACCGTCTCTCTAAACTGTTAGAAGATATGGCGCGTCTAAATAACCAAATAAAATCAGCAATGACTTATCCAGTTGCGGTAGGTTTGTTTGCTATAGCTGTGTTTTTTGGGATGACCGTGTTTCTAATTCCTATTTTTGCAGAAATATTTGAAGATTTAGGTGCAGAATTACCAGCTTTGACGGCGTTTATGGTGAGTTTAAGTAAGCTCATGCGTAGTCCGAGAATTCTCATACCAATTGTGATCATTATTGCGGCGGGGCTTGCTTTTCGCTGGTACTATAAAACCCCGATAGGAAGACTGCAAATCGATGGTTTTCTCTTAAAAGCCCCTTTGTTTGGACCATTAAACGAAAAATCAGCGGTAGCTCGCTTCTGTAGAGTATTTGGAACCTTAACCCGTTCAGGGGTACCAATTCTTAATTGTTTAGATATTGTATCAGAAACAATTAGTAATAAAGTAATAGCTACCGCAGTAGAAGCGGCAAAACTGGAGATACAACAAGGGGGAATGCTTAGTGTAGCATTAGACAAGAGAAAAGTATTCCCCGCTATGGCTATCCAAATGATGACTATTGGGGAAGAAACCGGAGAACTAGATGCTATGATGATGAAAGTAGCAGATTTCTACGAAGATGAAGTAGAACAAGCCATAAAAGGCTTAACAAGTCTAATTGAACCAATTATGATGGTGGGAATTGCGGGGATTGTAGGAACAATCCTACTATCAATGTACCTGCCTATGTTCTCTATATTCGACCAAATTGCCTAAGCAAAGAAAGTAAAAAAAAGCAGTGGAAACAAAAATTAATATTTTTTCCATTGCTATGTTTTTCACAAGTAAACCTAATTTGTCTACTTACAACTTATGTTTGTTAATCGCTCAGACTACGAAGAGTTATTATCCGAGTACAGCAATCCTCAAGGAGTAATAGCTCTGTTTAAACAATATAGACCATATTTAGAAAAACTTCCGAGTTTACGTAGACCAGATGATAGTATCATAACTATTCCTCTACCAATCGCTAGAGTACGTCAGTTCAAGTCTGGGAGTGACTACGAAAAAACAAGTTTAGAACCTATACGTTTGCCCTGTGAGTTGGTAATTCTCATGTGTGACCCAGACTGGAAAATTAAGTTAGGTGCGGAAGTATTAGTGTTTATTCATCGCCCTAATGAAGAATTATCGGATTTGCTTGGCCGTTGGCGTCAAATACAAGTATTCTTTGACCAATATTATGAATGGTTAATGCCAAGTTATGCTCAACACATGCTGAGTGAAGGCTCAGATAAAATTTATCCTTTGTTTGTTCTATTTTCAGAAACACCAGAGCGCATCAAGCGTGGTTTATCAGGAGCTTATCTACCTTTTGTGATTAACAAAGGTAAAAATGATACTGAGGAAAATTTGACTGAGTTTTTCTCCTCTTCCCCTAATTCACCATAGTTATGTAAACTTGAGTAGAAAATAGACTGAATATATTTTAAGAGGAGTAGTGAAGCATGGAAGGATGCTTGAGAGTAGGTCAAAGTGCTCCAGAGTTTACAGCAACGGCAGTGTTAAATCAAGAATTTTTAAATATTAAATTGTCTGACTATCGAGGCAAATATGTTATTCTGTTGTTTTATCCTCTAGATTTTACCTTTGTTTGTCCCACAGAAATTATTGCTTTCAGCGATCGCTATAGTGAATTTGCCGCTTTAAAAACTGAGATTCTGGCAGTTTCTGTAGACAGTGAATTTTCCCACCTAGCTTGGATTCAAACAGAACGCAAATATGGTGGGGTTGGTGATATTGCTTATCCTCTGGTATCTGACCTTAAAAAAGAGATTAGTACAAGTTATAATGTACTGGATTTAGAAGCGGGAATAGCCTTGCGAGGTTTGTTCATTATTGACAGAGAGGGTATTATACAGCACAATACAATCAATAACTTGTCCTTTGGACGCAGTGTTGATGAGGCACTACGTACTTTACAAGCAATTCAACACGTACAAAATTTTAACAACGAAGTATGTCCGGTAGACTGGAAACCAGGAGAACCTACCATTATTCCTGATCCCCATCAATCTAAAGCTTATTTTGCCCGTAACCAGCTTCTTATTTCCTCAGACCAAGAGGGTAAAAATATCTGACATGAGAGTTTGTATCAGGACTGTGTAGTTTTTTAGTTTACCTTTCAACTATATCAGCGTCGCCTTCTATTTTCAATTCTTCGCGACGAACTTTCTCATTAGCATATACAGTTTCTTGGTCTACTTCTTTGCGGACATCTACTTCTTCACCTACGAAAGCTTGCTTATCAATGTCGGCAGTTTCTTCGTATACTTCTACTTTAGCTACTTTTCCACTAGCAAAGTCGGCAGTACCAGGAGCAACTTTTGTATTTCCAGTAACTTCTCTTTGTTCGATAATTACAGATTCTCTTTCTACAGGAATATTAACTTTTGCTGTTTGAGTTTCAACTACTTTACCTACGGCAACTTCGCCAGTTTTTTGACGACGCTTATTAACTAGTAAACGTTCTTCGTATAGTCTGATTTTTTGATCATTAGCTATATCAGTTCGTTTTTTAATATCTTCATCTACATCTTCTACTGTAGTTGGGTGTGAATCAGGAATATCGTAAATTCCAAACTCTTGCACATTATGCTTTTGCATAATATCTTCAGCCTGAGAAATTTCCCTCATCGTACCGTCTACTAGTACTAAAAAGCTACCTCCTTCAACATGATTGCTGTATACTTTAGCTTTTTCTTCAGGAATTCCTAAACCAATTAAAGCACCAACTAAACCACCGCCTATGGCACCTATTCCAGCACCAGCTAAGGTAGTGGCGATCGCTGTCCCTATTTCTCCTGCCAACAGAATTGGTCCGACACCAGGGATTGCTAGTGTGCCTAAGCCTACTAATAGACCTGTGATACCACCTAAGGCGGCACCTGTTACTGCACCAGCTCCTGCTCCTTCGTCGGCTTTATTTCCTACCTCTTCTGTCTTTACAGTTTCTTGGTTATCTATTTTATCAGCGTCTCTAGCGATTACAGACACTTGAGCCATTGAATAACCAGCATTTTTGAGAGCGCGTACTACTACTTCTGCTTGATCTCTTGTGTGAAACAAGCCCGCAGCTCTCTTATATGATCTGTTATCTCTATGATTATTATTTATGTTATCCATTGTGATTATTTTTCTCCCTATTATGTTTTAAAAGCGTTCTAAATTAGAAATCCCACCAAAATACTTGGTGGAAAGTTTATTTAAATCTTCTCTAACAATCTTCTCATTATTGTTAATTACATTCATCTACCAAAAGTGCGATTCTTATTGATAAGAAATAAAATTGGAATTGTTTATATATCTTGAGATATATATAATTAGCCTATTTTGAAAACCCCTTTCTTTACATTGATATAGCGATCTTGATCCGGGAAGAGGAAATAGTTTGCTCCTAGGGTTTTTCACGACTTTTATAGCAGTAGTTCGTGTTAACAACATTTATTACTAATGATCCCCCCAACCCCCCTTACTAAGGGGGGCTTTTCATCATTTTTGTCAACATCTATTGGCGAGCTTGCTATATATGTCAAATACCGTTGTTTGCACTATTATAACTTTTATTTACGATGGTCAATATTGTCAATAAAAAGTTAAAATGAACCTGTAAAAGTTAGTAGGTTACATTTATGATGGAAATATCAGATTTTACTAATTCAGTTAATTATCAAAAAGAGTTGATTTTAAAATTACAAGAAGTACTCAAGACAGAAATAGAAAGAAAATCATCATCACAACGTCTTGAAGAGTTATCGTCAGCTATTGAAAGTGCTACTGAGTCTCTCAATAATCTAACTGAATATTTTAGAGAAAATTGAGATGATAACTTAGAATATAATTGAGGAAAAATGAACGGGCGATCGCCTACAATTATTTAAGATGGCTGACAATCTGAACAATAATTAGAAATATATGTTTCATTTCTTTCTCCAAACCATTGATACCGATTATCTCTCACTTCACCATAAAGGCGATCGCCGATTCCTTTTAACCCGGGTAATTGACGATACAAATCTATTAAACCTTTGCCCATAGGTAGTAGACGGGCGATTTCTTCAGCAGCTTCGCTTCCTTGCCAGCGCTTCTCAGGATTATTACCGTCAATCAAAATCATCCCTAGTTGGCAGTCTTGGGGGGTGATTTGCCATTGTTTGAGTTTTGCTTCTGCTTGCATGGGTATATAGTTAAATATATTACCCTGGTCTAATTTTTCCATAATTTTGGTAAAGTTGACACACAGGTTACAGTTACCATCGTAAATTAAATAGTATTGCATAATCTTTTATTTGGTTAGTATATATTAAGTATTGTAAAGCAGTTCCCAGGAATTGGGCAATTTGATATGTTTTAAATATTTAATAAGTTAGATTCCTATTAATGAAGGCGCAAGCCTTAGGGAATGGGCGCAAGCCGGAGAAAAGGGCGCAAGCCGGAGAAAAGGGCGCAAGCCGGAGAAAAGGGCGCAAGCCTTGCGCCCCTACTACTGGGTATTGAAATTACGAATTCGTGAAAACCTCATATCTTGCACCAGAACTTATGTACTAAATTAACCTCAGAAAAAGTTCA
>NZ_JALKVM010000022.1:0-4379 GCF_057440575.1 Johannesbaptistia floridana | reverse complement strand
CACCTGCGGTAAACGACAAATTATCAAAACCACCATCTAGGGAAACTAAAACGTTTTGAGCATTAAACGTATCATCGAAATATATATATAAGCTTCGCTTACTTCTGATAACTCTTCATAATCTTTGGATAATCTACAATTACGCCCAATCCAAGCGAAAGTTCTATCGATCAACCCAACGTCTTGGTAAAATTTGAGGGATAGTTTTTTCTGCTCATGGAACTAGAAATAAGCCTTTAGACAATTTTGGCACTTCTAAATATTGGCGATAAGAGTGCGAGATCCGCGCAAGCGGTGTGCTCTTCCTTAAGAAAACTTTACAAACAGCCTCTTAGTACTTTTGTATTTGCGTGCTTTGGTCTAAGTAAAGCTAAGAAAGTCCAGAAGGGTGCGTTAACCTGCGTGTAACGCACCGTCATAAGTTTATAATCCCAGCTACTGAATATCTGAATTCATCCTCGATAATTTGGTGCGCACACCCTACGGGATTAAATATTAGATGAATTGCTTTTAAGATTATGAGGAGTTAGGGCGATCGCCCTAAAACAAGCACTGCTATAATAAATAGGCAGAGACATGAAGGTAAATTGTTGGGTGTAGTGACCAAGGGCCCAACCTACAAGCTACTGTTATATTAGTAGAACATCATCAGTTAGAAGGGGTAATTTCTATGCCGTCTGGAGTGTCTAAACCCGATGCAGAGGAAATAAGAGATGATTTACAGGCGTTGGAGGCGATGTTGGGGTGATGCGAGAATTTTCAAGGGTTCCTATTTCCGAAGTTGCAAGGGTTTTTAATGGAAAAACTCCTTCAAAAGATGAGCAACGCTACCGTGGCCATCCTGTATTAAAAATTAAAGATATTTCCGATAAAGGGGTATTTAAAGGCTTATTTGAATCCTATGTTGATCAAGGCTTTGTTAACAAATTTAAACAAAAATTGATTAATGAAGAGGATATTTTAATTCTTAATGCTGCCCACAACGCTGATTATGTAGGTACAAAAATTTATAAAGCTGACAAAAATGTCAAAAACGCTTTGGCTACTGGGGAGTGGACCATAATCAGAGTAAATAAATCAGTTCTTGACCCTAGTTTTGCATATTACTGGATGTTAAATGGCAGAACAAGACATGAAATTAAACAGTTAGTCAAAGGAATTCATCTTTATCCCAAAGATATACTGAGGCTTACAATACCTCTACCCCCCCTAGAAGAACAAAAACGCATTGCAGCAATACTAGATAAAGCATACGAAATAGGACGCAAGCGCCAGGAGGCAATAAGGTTAACGGAGGAGTTGTTGCGATCGCTTTTTCTGGAGATGTTTGGCGATCCTGTTACCAATCCTAAAGAGTGGGAAAAAGATTTACTAGGAAATTTAGGCACTTTAAATAGAGGAAAATCTAAACATCGTCCTCGCAATGATCCTTGTTTACTGAATGGAAAATATCCATTAATTCAAACAGGAGATATAGCTAACTGTAAAGGAGTCATTGAAACTTATACTCAAACCTATTCCGAGAAGGGGTTGGCACAAAGTAAAATGTGGCAAGCAGGAACTCTTTGTATTACTATAGCTGCAAATATCGCTCAAACTGGAATACTTGGTTTTGATGCTTGTTTTCCTGATAGTGTTGTTGGTTTTCAACCAAATGAAAGAGTAACAAATGAATATATTCAAGGATGGTTTAATTTTTTACAACCTATTTTAGAAGATCTCGCTCCACAATCTACCCAAAAAAATATTAATCTTAAAATACTTAGCAAATTAGATTTACCAGTGCCACCTTATCACCTACAACAAAAATTTTCTCAATTGATTCAGCAGATGAGAAAAAATGCTAGAAAAAATGACCAAAGTAAAATATCTATCGATAATCTCTTCAACTCCCTACTACAAAGAGCTTTCCGAGGCGAACTATAAAAGAAAAATAACTTGAGGATAAAACTTTAAACCAAGAAAAAGCGATCGCCATTGAGCTTTAAAATCAGCTTAACACCAACAAACCTACCTACCGATTCAACCTGGTTGTCACCTCATCAGCAGTAGAAGAGTGATACTCAGTTTCCCAAGTTAACAGAGGACGAACAGGTCCCGGAAAATCTCGGCCAAATAAGCCTCTAGCAGTATTAGTAACTCCTTGGGTTTCGTGAACATTAAAAGAAACAATCCTTTCTTGAACTAAATACTCTTTGAGAGGATCTGGTGTAGCCATAACTAAAGTGATATGAACTAATCCAATATTGAGTAAATTAGGGGGAATCCAGGCGATCGCGCAATACCTGCCTGGTTTTGGATTACTATACATATACTCAGGGTCTGTATAGGCAACAGCAAAAGCAAATTGATTATTTTGGGTTTTACAGTGTAAAGCAGGTTGAATATTTTGGCTACCGTCGAAGATATCATAGGTTATTTCTACACCAACTTTTTCATAGACAGCAATAGTAGTAACTCTCTGTTTGTCACTGTTAACAACTCTCACAGAGATTACCTGAAAATAGGGATTTGTCTCTATTGAATTTACTGAAGAGGAAGAAGTGCTTTGAGGAGAGGATTGATAATTTAGTGAAGAATACCACTGAGAGGTAACCCCCATAACCTTTTCAATATATTTAGTGATGACAGTTTCCGTAGGACCATCAGCGATAATTTTACCCTGTTCAAACCAGATACAGCGATCGCAAAATCGGGCTACTGCGTCCATACTATGAGATACAAAAATTACCGTTCTACCTTGGGAGGTTAAACCTTCTACTCGTTCTAAACATTTCTGTTGAAAGGACATATCTCCCACTGCTAACACTTCATCTAGGAGGAGAATATCCGGGTCTAAATGGGCTGCCACAGCAAAAGCTAAACGCATCCGCATCCCACTGGAATAGTGTTTTACGGGGGTATCTAGAAACCGTCTCACCTCAGAAAATTCCACCACATCTTCAAAAATATCATCAATTTCCTGACGCTGCAATCCGTGGAGAGAAGCATTTAAATAAATATTATCTCTTCCTGACAAACTAGCATTAAAACCCGTCCCCACCTCCAACAAAGAGGTAATTCTCCCTCTGATTATCGCCCTACCTTCCGTAGGATAAACCAAGCGGGATAAAATTTTTAACAAAGTTGACTTACCAGCGCCGTTTTTGCCAATAATTCCGACTCTTTCCCCTTGGTATATGTCAAAATCCACATCTTTTAGCGCCCAGATTATCTTATCTGTTTCTAGGTCATCTTTCTTTGATGATAGGGATATTTGGCGTTTTAACTTGCGTAAAATCCTGGTACCTAATTGATAATTTTCTGAACCGAGGTAATATTTTTTTGAGAGTCCAATTACGGAAATAACTGGTTGCTGGGATTTGGTCATAGTTTATCGGCAATAAAAGCTTCTACTTTTTGATAAATTAACATACCAATCCCTAATAATATTGTTGTTGCCAAAACTGAATATAGCCACTGGGTAGTAGGAAAAGGAAAATCAGCAAATAGAGTCGATCTAAAAGCTAGTAAAATACCTGCCATAGGATTTAAAAAATAAATTGGTCTTGCCGCTTCAGGAATTAAGCCGGGTGCAAAAATTACTGGAGATACATAAAGGCCAATATACAGTATTTGATTTAATAGTTTATCAAAATCTTTACTATCAAGGGAAAGGGCTGCAAAAATTAGCCCTACTGCCAGAATTAGAAGCATACATTGAATAATCACCACAGGTAAGAGGATTATACGCCATCCCGGATAAACACCCTGCCACAGCATCATAATCAGCAAAGGGAAACCTGCCACACAAAAATTATAAAAACTAGCTAATATCGGCACAATTAAGCTAATAATTCGAGGAAAGTAAACTTTAGTAATTAAGTTAGCATTTTTTTCCAAAGATTTAGAAGTGATACTTGTAGCTTCTAAAAAATAAAACCAGAGAATTAATCCACTATACACATAGACAGCATAGGGAATTGGTACATGAAGATCAGCCTTAGAGAGGTTTTTAAATAAAGCAAAGATTGCTACCATTAATAATGGTCTAGCTGTTGCCCACAGAACACCTAGATACATTTGGTTAAATTGTACCTTGATATCTCGACGTACTAAATTAAAAATTAAATGACGATACTGATAAATTTCCCGGAAACTGAAAAACCTTAGTGAGGTTGATGGTGGTCTGATGACTGTTTCTGATGGAGTTATTTTTCTTGTTAATTTGGGATCAAAAGTAGACAATACTAGTTTCCTGAATAACAACTCACAAATTTTATCATTTATTTTATCTAGTAGGGTGTGAAGTGCGCAGCACGTAACCCACCGAATTATCTTCTTTACTCATATCAAAGCACCAGTACTCATGTACTAAATTAACCTCAGAAAAAGTTCAT
>NZ_JALKVM010000021.1:0-4403 GCF_057440575.1 Johannesbaptistia floridana | reverse complement strand
GCAAGCCTTGCCAAACAAGGGCGCAAGCCTTGCCAAACAAGGGCGCAAGCCTTGCGCCCCTACTACTCAGGAAAAATTCATTTTAAGGAATAAATATTGCTCTCAATCTAGTTTTTTAGGATATACTCAAGAGTGAGTAGCAAATTTATTTACTTTTAATTAAATCAACTTAAATTTATATACAAATATAACTAATGTATAAATTATCTATTCTGCTAACTATACTAACATCTTTAATCAGTATCAAAGGATTAGCTGAAGAAAGAACATTTTCTACCCAAGCACAAGATTTACTACTAACCGAAGAACAAATATTAGAAAATGAAGAAGTAACTGAAACTGAGTCAGGGGATGCCTTTTTCATTAGCGATCCTACACAATTTGTCTTTCCTGTAGTTGGTGATACGTCTAAAGGGTTCTTTTTTGGTTTTGGCAGATTATTTCCGAGAATAAGTGCTTTACAAGGGGCAACTCGTCAAAGGGTTGTTTTGAAAAATTCTCAGATTTCCCTAAGTTTTCCGATTGTTGCTTATCTTGGACAGAGAATAAATGATAATCATCTAATTGGCGCTGAATTAGTAGGAGACTTAGGAGGTGAAGGCTTAGGTTTCGATGTAGGTTACACGTATCTTCTTGATAAATCTAATGGGGCTTTTTCTACTAATATATTTAACAGTAGAGGAATTAATCCAGCTTTTTTAAGAGGAGAAAATCCTACTTATTTACCTAATGGCGATGATCCATGGGAACATAGAACAGGTTTTGGGGTAGAATACTTGCAGTTAATTACACCGAAATTAGCCAGTGCTTTTGGGGTAAATTACCAAAAAATATCGATGAGGGATAGTATTTTTAGTTCTTCGTTACAACCTGTGGACGAATTTGGTAATCAATTAACAGTTAGTGGTGATGGACAAGATGATTTACTAAGTATTAACTTAGTATTATTCTTTTCTAATTTAAATGATTTAAAAATACCCACAAAAGGAACTCAAATCAAGTTCGGCATAGACCAATCTATTCCTGTTGGTAAAGCGAATATTCTTTTTAGTCGTTTTAATACTCAATTCACTCAGTATATCCCTCTAAAATTACTAGATCGTCAGGAGAGATTGGATACTTTGATTTTAGATTTACAATTGGGTACAACGATTGGTGACGTAGCACCTTATCAAGCTTATAACACTGGTGGTCCCTATTCAGTCAGAGGCTATCAGCAAGGTGAAATTAGTACTAGCAGTAGTTTTATGCAGTTAACTGCTGAGTATCGAATCCCTGTTGTTGTTTTTCAAGCTTTTAAGCAAGATTTTGATTTAAGAGCTAGTGCCTACTTTGATTATGCTACTGATTTTGGTACTGCTAGTCAAGTAATTGGTGACCCCGCAGTAGTTAGGGATAAACCTGGACAAGGTTTTGGTTATGGTTTGGGTTTGAACTTGCATACTTCCTTTGGTTTATTTCGTTTAGAAACCGCTTTAAATGATATGGGTGATTTTCAGTTTATTTTTATACCTGGAGACAAGTATTAAACCTAGTAGTATTAGAAATATAAGCTTATTTGTTAAATTTCTTGTTTTGGAATTTTTTGTAATTATTCTCTTCCTGTACAATTTAATATATAGATTATTATTCAAAGCAATTTTTTATGGCTAAGTTCAGTCGTCGTCAGATTTTATGGGGTGGATTTATTACAGGTACGGGTATATCAATTGGTACTTCTTATTTTAATCCTGAACTAGAAGACATCCAAAATAGTCAGGATAATGGACTTTTGTATAGTGGTGATACTTCTCTTGAACAAGTTCGTGAACTTCAAAAAAAGTTTGAGTTAAAATCACCCGTGATTCCTTACAACCGTTCTATGTCAAAAATTTTGGCGCGTTGTTGTCGCTTAGCAACAGAACAATATCTGCGGGGAATTGTAGACCCTAACTATGATGGTTCAATTACATCCCTTCCTAGTTACTTTTCAGAACTTGAAGAATATGAACAAGTTACTAGTTTTAATTTTTTGAAGCAGCGTTCTTCTATAATTAAAACATTATTAGAAAGAGTTACTCAAAAAAATTCTGTTCCTAAGACTAATTTCATTTATTGTGGTTTTATACTTAAATCACCTGATAAAAATATTGTGATATTTAGAGGTACTCAAGAGCTTAAGGAATGGGTGGCAAATGTACTAACGAAACAAACATATTATATACCTACTCAGTTAGAAGCGGGTAAAGTTCATTATGGTTTTAACTATCTTTACCGTAAATATTTACAGAAAGTTGTGCGGAGTGGAGTTCAACAACTAGACTTAAATATTCCTTGTTATATAGCAGGTCACAGTTTAGGTGGAGCGATTTGTATATTAGCAAGTCTTGATTTAGTATTACACTTTAATCAATTGCGAGAACATACGTTCGTTTATACCTATGGTTCGCCCCGAGTAGCCGATCCCCAATTTGCCAAGTTTTATAGCGAATTAATTCCTAATACTTATCGTATTTTTAATCAAGCAGACTCTACCTGGTTGCTACCTCCAATAGAAATTAATAATAATTTTTATTTACATTTAGGAGAAGATATATCTTTTTTCTATCAGACTCAAGATTTAAGTCTCAATCACCAGTTAACAGTTTATATAGAAGCTATTGACCGAGAGGTAGAAACAAGAGGTATTATATCTGAACCTGTTTCTGTACCTTTTAACTTACCTTAAATTTTTATCGACAAAACATGGAATTTGATATAAAAGAGATCATAGCTAGTTTAAGATTGTTAGTTTATATTGCCAAAACTGATGGAAAATTGGATCAAGCAGAAGAAAAAATCTTATCAGAAGCTTGGCAAAAAGTTAAAGAAGTTTCTCATCTACCTGAACAGTTAACCTTTGAACAAATTTTAAATGAAAATATTAATATCGAGAAAATTTTACCTCAAATAGTTACACCTAAAATTCAGAACTATGTTTATGATCTAGCTTATCAATTAGCAGAAATTGATGAAATTGATGAGGAGCAAGCAAAAATATTGTCCCAAATGGCTCAAAAATTTCAAATTGTTTCTAATAATTCTTCTCTAGATGAATCACAGTATTTAGAAGAATTAGTTATGCAATCTCCTGATTATTTTTTTGAGGTCATTGGAGAACAGTTAATATCAACTAACAAGATTAGAGGTTTAATTTTTGACTATGCCTTGGGCATTTCTATTTTAGGATTTGGTTTTATTCCTAATACAATGGAAATTAGAATCACCATCGCCTGTATTTTTATTTTAAAAATGATTCGAGATATAGGACATAGATGGAGTTATCCTAAAGGACAAGATTTTATTACTATAATTACTAGTATTTTTAGTACTTTTGCCGCTGTGATAATTTCTCTACTAACTTGGCTAATTATTTTCTTAGTCGGCTTATACTTACCTGTAGTCAACAAATTTGCCCTACCTATTTTTTTATTTACTTTAACTTGGACTTTAGGTCATATTACGCATCAATACTATCTCAATGGTCGTCAATCAACTACAAATTCATTGAAACAGGCTTTTTTAAAAGCACAAAAAGAAGGGAAATTTATTAGAAGAAAAAATTAACTTCTACTATCCAAACTCCTCATAAGCTCAGATCTTGCATCTTTACCCAAAGTTACTGGTTGTGGTTGAGTAATGAGTAATGAGTAATGAGTAACGAGTAAGAAGTTTTGAAGTAATTATTTGAGTAATGAGTACTGAAACAATGTATTGTCATAAATTAAACGGACTTGATATTATCAGGAAATCCTGACATAATGTGGTGCGTTACGGGCTTCGCCCTAACACACCATAATGAGTAATGAGTTTTGAAGTCTTTACGTCTTTAAGTAATGAGTTAAAGAATTAATGCGATCGCGCTTAAAAATTGATTCTCCCTTGTCGGCCAATTTCTGTACTTTTGTTTTGGTGCTTTGATATGAGCCAAGGAAAGAGGAAAGGCACAATTAACTCATTACTTATTTATATGGATATATAACTGACGCAAATAAAACAAGAATTTGGCGATCGCATTTGAAATTGAAAGGTAGAGTAACCTCAACTCAGACCCTTGCATCTTTATCACTCATTTACTTGTGGATGAATCTTGAAGTTTTGAAGTATTGAAGTAATGAGTTAAAGAATTGATTCTAACCCCTTAAAAGGAGGCAGGAGGCAGGAGGTCGGCATAGATGGGGATTTTAAAAATTGATTCTCGCCTGTTGGCCTATTTAGTACTTTTGCACTTGCGTGCTTTGGCTAAGTCAGCAAGGCAGATATTATAACTGAAACAATGTATTGTCATAAATTAAACGAACTTAATATTATCAGGAAATCCTGACATAATGTGGTGCGTTACGGGCTTCGCCCTAACACACTCTACAATTACAACTACTTTTATA
>NZ_JALKVM010000020.1:0-4411 GCF_057440575.1 Johannesbaptistia floridana | reverse complement strand
AAATGAGCAAGTTTTAGCAGTAATGAGTAAATATTTTTCAACTGTATTTAGCCCCGTTGCCTGTGTAATTGGCGGCGGCTATTCTCCAGATGAGAAATCACTAGTACAACGTCATTCTCTAGTACATCGCGCCGCCTACGAAATTTTAACTACGAAATGAGAGTATTTCTGGATTGAAGCCAGCGAGAATTATTTTCCCTTGGTTTTGAATGGGAGTAGATCCGCCAATCACCACTAAATACTTACCTTCATTCAGGCGATTTTGATAAACCAAATCATCACCACTGCCTACAGCAATGCCAACACCACCACCGACAAAAAAACTGCCCATAGCCCCAGCAATAGCTCCCAATAAGCCACCGAATAGATGATTAACAATATCTCCAACTGCCGGGAAAAGATAAATTTTAGTCAAATCATTAAACACGTAACCTGCCGCAAACCCAAAGGGAACTAACCAATAAGCCATGCGAATTGCACCAGCTTTGGCCTTTTCATTGGGATCTATTAAACCAAACTCTGAAGCAGTCTGATAACCTTTACCCACAATACCAATTTGTGACTCAGGGATATCAGCCTTTTCTAAGGCAGTATAAGCCTCTTCAGCAGCGATACGATTAGGAAAGACAGCGATTAGATAATTCATATTCTTGTTATTTATATACCGTTTTATGATATTTTAAGCCTTAGAATTAATTGTTAAAGCTTCAGCTAACTGTATCATTATAAAAAAGTTATTATTGGATAAAAACTATGGTCAAAGTTTTAGTAGGCGATCGCGTGGACCAAGCAGGTCTTGATATTCTGGCACAAGTTGCTCAAGTTGATGTAAAAACAGGTCTCTCCCCAGAAGAATTAACAGAAATCATCCCCGAATACGACGCTATCATGGTACGCTCCGGTACTAAAGTAACCAAACCAGTTATTGAAGCCGCTCGTAACCTCAAAATTATTGGTAGAGCTGGCGTAGGAGTTGATAACATAGATGTACCTGCGGCAACCCGTCAAGGCATAGTAGTAGTTAATTCACCAGAAGGAAATACAATCGCTGCCGCAGAACACGCCCTAGCGATGATGCTCTCCCTATCCCGCTGTATACCCGATGCCCACGCTTCTGTTAAAGCCAACAAGTGGGAAAGAAGTAAATTTATGGGTTCAGAAGTCTATAAAAAAACCTTAGGAGTAGTAGGCTTAGGCAAAATAGGCTCCCATGTAGCTACAGCAGCCAAAGCTATGGGTATGAAAATTTTAGCCTATGACCCATATATATCCCAAGAAAGAGCCGCTCAATTAGGTTGCAACCTAGTAGACTTAAACTTATTATTCAGCGAATCTGACTACATTACCCTCCATGTACCCAAAACTCCAGAAACAAAACATCTAATTAATGCTGAGGCTTTGAGTACAATGAAACCCACAACCCGCATTATTAACTGCTCCCGTGGCGGAATAATCGATGAAGAGGCCCTCGCAGAAGCCTTGATGACAGATAAAATCGCCGGGGCTGCTTTAGATGTATTTGAAGAAGAACCTTTAGGGGAATCAAAACTTAGAGGCATAGAAAAAAAAGTAATTCTAACACCCCATTTAGGTGCATCTACTAGCGAAGCTCAAGTAAATGTAGCTATTGACGTAGCTGAACAGATTAGAGATGTCTTGCTAGGATTGCCAGCTCGTTCAGCAGTAAATATTCCCGGATTAACACCCCAAGTAATGGAAAAACTACGTCCCTATTTACAATTGGCAGAAACTCTAGGAAATTTAGTAGGGCAACTAGCAGGAGGGGGAATAAACCATCTAAACGTTAAATTACAGGGAAAATTAGCCTCTAACCAAAGTCAACCAATTGTCACAGCTTCAGTAAAAGGACTACTTTCTCAAGCATTACAAGAAAGAGTTAATTATGTAAATGCCATAATAGAAGCAAAAGAACGAGGCATCAAAATTAGTGATACTCGCGATGACTCAATACAAGACTATACGGGTTCACTACATTTAGAAGCTCACGGCTCAAACGGAGAACACTCGGTAACGGGATCTTTGTTAGGAAACGGAGAAATTAGAATTACTGATTTAGACGGATTTCCAGTAAATGTGCCCCCAAGCAACTATATGCTATTTACCCTCCATAGAGATATGCCAGGGATAATAGGTAGAATAGGCTCTCTCCTAGGCAGCTTCAATGTAAATATTGCTAGTATGCAAGTGGGACGTAAAATCGTTCGAGGAGATGCTGTAATGGTCCTAAGTCTAGATGATCCTCTACCAGAAGGATTATTATCAGAGATTACGAAAGTATCAGGAATTAGTGATGCTTACACCGTTAAGCTATAACATCAAAGGGAAAACATGACTAAGAGTTGGTGGGAAATAAAAATTCTCTGTGATCCTCAACTAGAAGAGTTAATATTTTGGAATTTACAAAAATATGGCTTTAGTGGCACAGTTACTGAGGTGAAGGGAGAATTTTTACTCCTACGCGCTTATCAATTAGAATCAGAAATAAATCCCCTGGATTTAGGAGCGATCGCCAAATGGCTAGAAGAATATGCCTTTATTGAAGGCTTTTCCCCACCAATAACAGCCTGGGAATTACTTCCTGACCAAGATTGGCAAGAGGTATGGAAACAACACTGGAAAAGTCAGTTGATTGGCGATCGCTTTTTAGTTTGCCCCGCTTGGTTAACACCCGAATCAATCGAAGACAGAATGATTTTACGTCTAGACCCCGGCGCCGCTTTTGGCACAGGAGATCACCCCACCACTCAGTTATGTATAGAGTCTCTAGAAATGCACTTTTTTAGTCGCCCTACCAAAGAAACTGTGATTGTAGACATCGGCTGTGGTTCAGGAATTTTAGGAATTGCATCAATCTTGTTGGGCGCTACTAGGGTTTATGCCGTTGATTTAGATCCCCTAGCAGTAGAAAGTGCAAAAGAAAACTGTGACTTAAATAAGATTACCCCCGAACAAATGATTATTACTAAGGGAAGTGTCTCTAATTTAGCAAAGCTCACAGAAACTAAGGTAGATGGAATAATATGTAATATACTAGCCGATGTAATTATTGAGTTAATCCCCAGAATAACTGACCTAGCAAAACCAGAAACTTGGGGAATATTTAGTGGGTTAGTATTGGATCAAATCGAAGCAGTAGCACATACTCTAGAAGAGTATGGTTGGAATGTATCAACTATTTGGAAACGAGGACAATGGTGTTGTTTAAATGTTCGTCGCCAAGAGTAGTTGATTAGGATTGAGTTTGCCCATGACTACGAGGATCATCTGGCGATTTCCTATTACTCTCTAGAGTAGGAGAAATTTGAGAAGTTTCACCAAAAGCATTAGAATAGGGTAGAGGAGAATTAGCGATCAAAGCATCTAAATTAGCCTCTAAATAGGGACGAGGTTGTTCCCCAATAGTTTCGGCGATCTCCTCACCTTGACTATTGAGAAAGACAAAATGGGGAATACCATCGACACGATAGCGTAAAACCTCTGGTAACCATTTACGATTATCTACATTGAGCATCACAAAATCAACATCTTCTCTATACTTCTCCTTAATTGCCGCTAAATCTGGCGCCATTGCCTGACAAGTTGTACACCAATCAGCATAAAATTCTACTAGGGTTGGTTTGTCGTCTGTCAAAGCTGTTTCTAAGTCTATAGATTCTGCAACTTGAGAAGCAAGAGAAGAAGAACTATTACTACTTTGGCTACCTAAAAAAATAGCTACACTGAGAATAATAGCTACCAATGCTATCACCAGATTTCTAATCCGCTCAAAGTCAAAATTAACTATCTTTTGTTTCTCTTCCATAGGAATTTATCTTTTCATTAATTTAACATTAATTAACATTTTAGTAGCAAGATGAAAAAAAGAGTAACCCTAACTTTCGCTCAAACCATGATCCAAATGCCAATAACCTATCGTTTAGCAAAAGACTTCAATGTTGCTTCAAACATTATCAGGGCACAAGTAACTCCTAACCAAGTTGGCACTTTAGTTTTAGAATTATCTGGAGTAGTGGACGAATTAGAGAGTGCGATTGAATGGATGAAATCCCAAGATATTGAAGTTACTGTAGCTAGAGGCGAAATTACCATTGATGAAGAAAACTGTGTTGACTGTGGGTTATGTACTGGAGTTTGTCCTACAGAAGCATTAATTTTAGATAAAAACACTTTTCAACTCAAATTTATACAAATGCGTTGTATAGTTTGTGAACAATGTATTCCCACCTGTCCAGTTGCGGCAATTACCAGCAATATTTAGCAAGCAAGGGGCTTTTGTAGTAGGGGCGCAAGGCTTGCGCCCTCTCCTTCCTGCGGCTTGCGCCCTCTCCTTCCTGGGGCTTGCGCCCTCTCCTTCCTGGGGCTTGCGCCCTCTCCTTCCTGGGGCTTGCGC
>NZ_JALKVM010000019.1:0-33482 GCF_057440575.1 Johannesbaptistia floridana | reverse complement strand
TCTAGTTGTCAAAGGGATAAAACTTACTTATTATTGCTATTTAGCTGACAAAATAGATAAGTATAAGAAGAAATAGGTAAATATTTTTCAACTGTATTTAGCCCTAATTGTCAACCAACTAAAAATTACCCATTATGACTATTTAGCTAATCAAATGAGCAAGTTTTAGCAGTAATGAGTAAATATTTTCAACTGTATTTAGCCCAGCAAAATTTGACCTACAAGCCTACTTGCTGAATAATCGCTTTTCTTTTCAAAAAACTAATAACCTAGGAGCAAAATCAAAACAAGTTAAACTAGAAAGTAGTTTTGAATTCAAAGGCTTTTAAACTATGTGTATCTGTATTAACTGTCACTTTGTTGATCGCTGCAATACTTATCATGCTGTGGAGACACAACACCAACAACCTCATTTAACTGAGAATCCTGATTTTGAACCTACTGAACCCACTATTAATGTTAACATTCGTCCCCACCAAGATTATATTGAGATGGAGTGGGATGTGGTTGGTTGCCTCAGTTTTCAAGAGGAAACGGGTAAATGGGCTAAATTACGTCCTGGAGAACTAATTCCCACGTAAAATGTTTAATCTCCCATCTTTAAAGTGGGAGATCGCTAAAAAAGGAGTATAGCTAAATTTAACGGATAGCTAACTCCCTTGGTTTAGATGTTTCTGTTTTATTTAGTTCTTTAGATAGTCTGATTTCAGTCCCTTGACGATTCCAATGGACTTTATCAAAGATTTGATGTAACAAACATAAGCCTCTACCATTTTCTGATTCTTCTGGGGGTAGCATTTTCTCTGTGTCTTGATTATGACAGTCACACTCACTTTTAAAACCTGTGCCTTGGTCAGTTATTACCCATGAGTAGCTTTCTTTGGTATGGGAAAACCTGACGATAATACTTTTACTAGGATCTAATTTGTTCCCATGCTTAGCTGCATTTACTAAAGCTTCTTGTAACCCTAATCTTATTTCTCCCTGTAATTCTGATGGTATTTTAGCTAGTAATAAGTCTAAAATAGGACATAAGTAGAGGGTTGAAGCGAAGCTCATTGTGCTCCATTTACTCCTGTTGAGAGGTAGTGAAATAGCAATCACGAGTTTTACCTCTTATATATTATGCTAGTATGGACGTTGAAATTTTAGTTGATTGGTTGCTTACTCTCGCTCTTTTTTAGAGTTAAGCTGAGATAAATATGCTGGGGTTAGATTTAATTAATCAACCTCCTTTTAACCAAAGTTTTACGTTTTTGTGTTATTCTTTGGCGCTATTTTTTATCTATTTATTAAGCAATTTGAGCAGCAACTAAGTTGGTTTTAAGAGAACTAAATTAACCATTTATGATTTCCTCAATTTACCTTAAACTTTACAGAATCTTTAAAAAAACTAACAGATTCAATTAATTTAATTATATCATAAAGTTTACTCATTTTCTAAAAAGGCTATAACTTCCGTATGAGCTGTCTGGGGAAAAAAATCAGCAGGTTGGCTATAAACTAGACGATAAGCATCGTTTTCACAAAGTAACTTTAAGTCTCTAGCGAGGGTCGCGGGTTGACAACTAAGATAAATTAAATATTTAGGGAGAGTTTCGAGAATAGTATCAATAACCAGGAGATCGCAGCCTTTGCGAGGAGGATCTAGTAGGAGGATATCTGGAGTCGGAAGTTCCCTCAGTAAGGCTTCTACAGTCCCAGCATGGAAACTGATATTACTAATCCTATTAATTGCCGCATTATGTCGGGCTTGAATCACGGAGCTTTCTTGTAGCTCTATACCTATCGCTTCTCCTACAAATCTAGCTAATGGTATAGTAAAGGTACCGATGCCACAATAGGCATCAATTAACAATTTATTTCTCTGAAGAGGCAACCTAGTTTTAATTATCTCCAATACTGCTTCTGCTGTCTCCGTATTCACTTGAAAAAAAGTATCAGGCAGCAGATGAAATTCATAACCCCCAAAAATTTCTCTCAGATAGGTTTGACCTCTAATCGTGCGGGTTTCTGGACCAAAAATCACGTTAGTATGACTCTGATTAAGATTCATGGCTACTCCCACCAAATTAGGATATGAGTTTAACCAAGCCTCAGCTTGGTCTTCAATTCCCGGTAAATCCCAACTGGTGGTAACCAAAGTTAAGAGTATTTCTCCTGTCCGCTTACCAATACGTAAAGATAAATGACGTAATTGTCCCTTCCCGTTAAGTTGTTCATCTATTGACCAACCCCGGTGTTGAATATCTTGTTTAACCCCAGCTAACAAAGGATTTAAGCGGGGATCTTGTATAGGACATTGATTGATATTAACTAGTTTATGTGTACCACGGCGATAGTAACCTGCCTGGACTTGCTTTTGGAGAGATAAACCTAGGGGATAGGTAGCTTTGTTACGATAACCTAAAGATTCTGCGGTAACGATGGTTTCTCCCACTTCTGTAGATACAAAGCCACCAATTCTGGTGAGATTGTCTATTACTTGTTGACGTTTTACTGCTATTTGGTAGTCATAGTCTATGTGTTGCCACTGACAACCGCCACATTTATCAGCTACTATGCAGTGAGGACGAATACGCCTTGGGGAATTAATTAAGATTTTGATTAACTTGCCCAGATAATAGCTTTTTTTATCCCGGACTATACGGACCAAAATGCGATCGCCTACTACGGTATCTGGGACAAATACCACTTTTCCCTCTACTTTCCCCACTCCTTCCCCTTTATGGTTGAGGTCTTCGATTTCTAATTCGACTAATTCGCCTTGTTTAATCATTTTTCAAGAAAAGGCAATACTACCCTAAAAGTTGTTCCTTTTCCCAATTTACTACTTACTAAAATTTTACCACCGTAGGTCTCTACACAGTTTTTCACAATTGCTAACCCTAGACCTGTACCTTCTATATCATCTACATTATCACCTCGATGAAAAGGTTCAAATAGAGTCAATAAGTCTGCTTGAGAAATACCGATTCCTTCGTCACTAATAACCACCTCTAAATCATTTACATTCCTGTTTAGTTCTAAAATAATTAAACCCCCAAGGGGAGAGTATTTAATTGCATTAGAGAGTAAATTATAAAATATATGTTTAAGCAGTTGTTCATCCCATTGTCCATTATTTAACTCACCCTTGGTTTTATAGACAATTTTGTGTTTATTGTTGCTAGTTAATTGTAGTTCTTCTAATAGTTGCTGACAAAAAGATTCTAAGGCTAAAGGTTGTAGTTGGCACTTTAACTTCCCTGATTGGGCTTTACCTACTAGAAGGATTTCATCAAGGAGATCTGTTAAGTTATTAATAGCGCAGCGAATCCTTTGATACTGTCTAAGTTTTTGTTCGGTGGTTAGTTTTTGTTCATGTTCTTCTAGGAGTCCTGTAGATAATAAGATAGTAGTTAGAGGATTGCGTATATCATGAGAAATCATGGAAACTAGTTCTGCCCTAAGTTGATTTACTTGTTGAGCTTTCACTAACTCTTCCATTTGTTGTTGGTATTGTAATGTGAGATCTTCGTGAGATTTGCGTAAAGATTCGGCACTCTGTTTTCTTTCAATCGCATAAGAGAGGGAGCGCACTAATGAATCTAGATTTACTTGTCGCTTCACTAGATAATCTTGGGCGCCTTGGCGCACCGCGGCGATCGCTAAACGTTCATCGTTTGTATTAGTTAATACTACTATGGGTGTACTTGGAGCGATAGCATTAAGAGGAGACAAAGAAGTCAACCCTTGACTATCTGGTAGAGTAAGATCTAATAGAATCACATCGAAACTAGTATCTGTGATAGTAGCGATTCCTTGTTGTAAGCGTTGAACATGAACGACATTGAAACTATTTCCCCTAGCATCTTTAAGAATCTCACTAATTAGTCTTGCTTCTGCTAGGTTATCTTCAATCAACAAGATATGAATTGAGTTTGTCTCCATTTTTCTTGTTTAAAAATTAACAGCAGCATTTTCTATTCAAAAGGAAGAGTCACAGTTTTCAACCAAAACTCTTCGATATTTTTGACTATTTCAAATAATTGACTCAAGTTACGAGACTTAGTGATATAACAGTTAACGTGTAAGTCATAACTATCAAAAATATCCTCTTCATTTTTAGAAGTGGTTAAAACCACTACAGGAATTCGCTTGAGTTTTGGATCTGCTTTTATTTCCGCTAAAACTTCTCTACCATCTTTTTTCGGTAAATTTAGGTCTAACAGAATAATATCAGGACGAGGTGCCCCGGCATATTCACCCTCTTGACGTAAATATGCCATAGCATCTACTCCATTCCTCACAGTAACAATACTATGAGGAACAATACTATTTTTCAAAGCCTCTTCTACTAAGCGAATATCGGCTTTATTGTCTTCTACCAAAAATATCACTTTGGACTTTCCTTGCTCTTCTACGCTCAAGATTGCGTCCTCCTACTGGAATCGTTAAGTAGAATGTTGCTCCATTATCTAATTCTGATTCTACCCAGATTCGACCTCTATGGCATTCTACTATTTTTTTACAAATTGCTAAACCCATACCTGTGCCTGGATATTCATCACGAGTATGTAGTCTTTGGAAGATAACGAAGATTCTTTCAGAAAATTGAGGATCAATACCTATACCGTTATCTGTGACAGAAAATAGCCATTCATCTTCTAATCTTTCCGCGCCAATATGAATTTTTGGAGTTTTTTCGCTTCTAAACTTGAGTGCATTGGCGATCAAGTTTTGGAATAATTGCATAAGCTGAGTACTATCAGCCATAATTGTTGGTAAAGGATCGTGAGTTATTATAGCCGAAGAACGCTGAATTTTTGCTTTAAGATTATTTAAGGCTTTAACTAGAGGATTTTCTACCTGTATTAATTGAAATTCAATTGCCTGAGTATCCACTCTCGAATAAGCTAAGACATCATCTATCAGGGTTTGCATCAAACTCACCCCCTCTACTGCGTAACCAATGAACTCTTTAGCATCTTCATCTAAAGCTGGTTCATAGCGCATTTCTAGCAATTGTACATAATTTGCTACTTGATTGAGGGGTTCTTGTAAATCATGGGAGGCCACGTAGGCAAATTTCTTCAATTCCGCGTTAGAACGCTCTAAATCCTGAGCTAATTGAGCTAATTCATCGGCTTGGCGTAGAATGATGTTAATAATTGCTTTTCTTAATTCTAAAGCTGCTTTAATTTCTATCGCTTGCCAAGGTAATGAAGTTAAACTAACCGTTTCTTTCCACATCTCAAAGGATTTACGGGGACAAAGTCGTAAATTTCCAGCAATTTCTTGAGTGGAAAAGGCATTATTAGGATCTCCACCCCAATTGACTGTTTGAATTACCTCTGGTCTAAACCACAATACATAGTTTTTACTAGAGATGGGGATTGCTAATAAACCACTCGCCACATCTTTATACTTATCAGCATCAGGATAAATTTTCACCAGGGAGTTGCTAGAAAAGATTTCCCTTTCTACATTTTTCTTTAGCCATTGAACTAACAGGTTTAAATCTTCTTCTTGGGGAACTTTGCCGATGGTTGTCCATTTTCCTGAGAATAAAATAGCTGCGCCTTGGGCATTTGCTATGTCTAAGAGATTTGGTTCATGCTTAACTAAACCATCAATAAAGAAGTCTTCACTAGACATATAATCAATTAAGGCTGTTTGAATATAACTTAACCTCATGCGATAATCATAGTCTTCGGTTTCTTCCCTGACGGAAATTTCTGCAAAGATTACTTGTCCTAGAAATTCGCAAGCTTTACGCAGTTCATAGGATACATATTTAGGGGTACGATGATGACAGGCAATTAAACCCCAAAGTTTACCCTCTTTGATTAAAGATATAGTTAGTGACGCTTTCACTCCCATATTATGTAAATATTCTAAATGGCAGGGAGAGGCACTTCTCAGGATGGAATTAGTTAAATCAAGGGAGGGATTTTCTTGGGCAAATTTAGGCGCCGCTACCATTTCTACTGGTGATGCTGTCGCATCGGGTATGAGTCTAATCCAGTTAGAAGCAAACAGTTTTCTTGCGGCTTTGGGGATATCTGCTTCTGGAAAATGTAGTCCTAAATATGGTTCTAATTCCTCTATTTTTTCTTCCGCTACTACTACTCCATGTCCATCTTCCGCAAAACGGTACAACATCACCCGGTCAAATCCCGTTACTCTTTGAACTTCTCTGACAATAACTTGAAAGTATGCCTCTAATTTTGCTGTGGCTAACAGTTGATTAATTGAGGCCCTCGCTAAGTGGTAGAAGCCTAAAAAGGGGATGTTTTCTTGGGTTACCGCCGGTTCTAATTCTAAAATTAGAAACCCCTCTGAGTTACGTTGAAAAATGGCGTCAAAAACTACGTATTCATCACCTTTTTTTCTCGCCCAAACTTTCATGGGATTGATATATTCTAGATTATTTTCTGCTAAACCTCTTTTGATTCCTTCTATTTGAAAGGGATCTAATAATTCTTCTAAGTTGTTCCCCAATATATTGTTAATATCTTTGCCAAATAGTCTAGCAGCATTTTTACTTACTTGAAGAATTTCTAAATCTGGTTCTTGGAGCACAAACAAGACACCATGAGATTGAATTTTATCATGTTGAATCTTTTCTGTACTTGATATATTGCTACTGTTTTGTGTTTGAACTAAATTCGATTTTGCCATTACTAATCTCCCTAAATATTTAATTTGCAGAGGGTAGGGATCTTTCTCTTTTACTAAATTAATACTTGAATAATAAGTATTTATCGTTACTAGGTAAATATTTACTAGTATTTATACTTAATGCTAATACTTGAGAATTAGATTATCTCTACTAGTTAAAATTATAGGGTATAGTTTTGGAGAACAAATCTTTAATTAATCTTAAGATTATTTTTTACATATCTCGTAATATTTGTTAATAATAATTAATTAAAGTTAGTAATAAATTTGCTGTTGGGGTTGATTACTTCTTACTTCAAGACTTCAAAACTCCTTACTTCAAAACTCATTACCTCACATCTTCCACCAGTACTTATGTACCAAATTATTGTGGTCAAAAGTTCATTTCTCTTTCGCCGAAGATCGCATCAGGAGAACAAAAATACTGAAGACGCCTTTTTGGTCAACCAATTTTTAAGGGCGATCGCATTAATTCTTTAACTCATTACTTCAAAACTTCAAGACTTCAAAACTCAACCACCACCAGTAGCTTTTGCTAAAGGTGGAAGATCTGAGTTACTCAACCCCCACCGCCATTTTGCCTCTATTATCAAGTGTTTTTAGCGTTTGCTGTAAAACTTGAGAATGGACAGATTTTAGTCTTGGGAAATTTTCTTTAGCTTCAGTTAATTTCTTTGCTTGCCAGCAGTAACCTTTTTACATTTACAGATAAAATTGAGAATAATAGAGGTTAAAAAATTTAAACACTATCAAATTATGGCAGTAATCGCAATCTTGTTAGTAATTTTAACCACTAACTGGTTAATTTACAGAGTTATCATCTGGATTCCTCTAAATTTATTTGATTTAATTGGAAAAGGTTTTTGGATAGCTTTAGGAGTTTGTTTTTTGAGCTTTTTACTTTGGTCTTTTAAAGATTAACTTGAAAATACCAACTTCCATTCATGATGCTGAATTCGAGCTTAAGAATTTTTTCCAGCTTGGGTTAAACGAAGTGCAAGCCAACAACCAAAGTAGACGGTTACGAAAATACAGAGAAAAATGCGTGAAAAAATAATTACCTGGTTAAAAAGTAATGTATCTGAAGCTAGACTACAACATATCATTGGAGTAGAACAAACTGCAATAAAATTAGCAAAAATATATCAAATAGACGAAAACAAAGCAGCAATGGCGGGAATTATGCACGACTTAGCGAAGTTTTTTCCTCCGCCAAAATTGCTAAAAATAGCAAAAGAACATAAAATAAATATAGATAATATCTGTAAACAGCATCCTCATTTATTACATGCCCAAGTAAGTGCTATTGTCGCTGAGTCAGAATTTGGTATCCAAGACAAAGATATCTTAACAGCGATTTACAATCATACTTTAGGTAGTCCCGAAATGAATCCCTTAAGCTGTATCGTATTCGTAGCAGATACGATAGAACCAACTAGAGGTAATGATCCCGAATTAGTAAAAATTCGACAAACAAGTGAAGAAAATCTTTACAAAGCAGTGGTAGAAACCTGTGATTATTCCTTAAAATATTTAATAAGTAGTTGGCAAGTTATCCATCATCGAACCGTAATGACTCGTAACTGGGCTTTAAATAAAAGTAAATTTAGTTAAGAGAGTCATTGGAATTTTATTCATCAATTCCTAGAATTTTAAATTCGAGGTTGAGAAAAGATAACCTTCCCAGGTAAAAATAAACGTTTAACTTAAAATAAAAATGGTATGACCAATCAATCAAAATCTCTATCTCAAATCCAATCTTTAACAGAAATTTCCAGTAAAACTCTAGCATGGGAAATAGCTTCAGCAGCAGATTCAAGAAAAGCCGAAGATATTTTGATACTTGAGGTATCAGAATTATGCTATCTAGCTGATTACTTTGTGATTAGTACAGGCTTTTCACCAGTGCAATTACGGGCGATTTGTGACTCGATAGAAAAGACAATTGAAGAGAAATTTCACAAGCAGCCATTGCGAACTTCAGGAAAAGCAGAGGCAAGTTGGATAATTCATGATTATGGAGATGTGATTGTACATACATTTTTGCCTCAAGAAAGAGAATATTACAACTTAGAAGCTTTTTGGGGCCATGCTCCACGTTTTAGCTTAGAAGCACAGAATCATAGTAACCATTGATAATCATTTCCCAGTCTGAGTATAGGCTGGGAAATAAACAACACAAGATCATAGAATAATAAAATATGAAAGAAACTTCTATGCAAGTTTGTCCTGTACCCAAAGAACAATTACCAATTAATGAATATCAAGAATTAAAAGAAGCTTGGGTTTTTAGTTGGGCAACTAAAGGAATATTTAGTTATATAAGAAAATTAACTTGGATTTGGGTAATGGGATGGATAGTAAGTGGTCCTATTGCCGCCGCCAGCTTTCCCATAAGTAAAAAACCCTGGTTATTTGGGGTAACAGGGGCAACGGGAGCAGCAATATTTGTGCTACTAGCAGTTTTACAAATATATTCGGGATGGTGGTATATAGATAATAGATTAAAAAAAGAAACGATACCATACGAGGAATCAGGTTGGTATGACGGGCAAACCTGGAAAAAACCAGAAGATATAGTGGCACGAGACCGCGTAGTATCAGACTACCAAATAAAACCAATTATTCAACGTTTGCAAAAAACAATATATATACTATTAATGTGGATAGGATTGGCGATCGCCGTATGGTTGTACCTGAGATAGGGGATTGCTTTATGTAAGTTAACTAGAGATTTTACTAATTAACTTACTGCGTAGTCCTAAATTTGAAGAAGCAAGGGGGAGGCTATTCTGTAGTTGCTGCTTGTAGAAGCGATCGCTTTCCTGAAACTGATTACCTTTGACTTTTGCATGTGTAGGCACTAGGGATACTGCCTTAATTTTGTCTGCTCAACTTGATTTTTAAGTCAAATTTTGCTGAATTGTTCTATTTCCATCCAATGAGAAAGATCTCGCGGGTGAAGTTGTGGGATGAGAGGTGGAAAAAGATAAATTATTGACAAAAATCTCAGTCAAGTCACATAGACATCCATTGTTCTTTTTTTAATTGGTATGGGGGCAGAGGGACTTGAACCCTCACGTCCTTTTACGGACAACGGATTTTCATCCTCTTGCAGCTTTCGCTACTGCCATTTACACAGCATTTGAGAATTGGACTCTCCCTTTACCCTCAGCTTCTACTGTTAGGGTAGCTCCCGTCGAGTCTCTGCACCTTCTGAAACCTCTATCTTTTGGTTTCAGCTTGGCTCAGGATTGCCCTGTCTTCAATCAGATTTAGGTTTCCCTGAGTTTGAGAGCTTACACTTGATGGATTTCTCACATCAAGGCTCAATTTCTTAAGTCCGTAGCGTCTACCATTCCGCCACGCCCCCAAGCTTTTAATTTGTCACATTTACTAATTAAAACACAAGATTTGAAAAAATGCAAGGAATTATCAAAAAAATTTTTCAGTACAGAAAACTATACTAAAAGCAGTATTTCCCTCACTTTCCTTTTTAATTTGCTATTTGCCATAATAGTAATGTAAATAAAGGAAGAAACAAACATGAAAAGAATAGTAGAATCTTTTTACAACTGGTACAGTGAAAAGCTACGTCATCCTAAGTATCGCTGGTTAATTATTTTAGGAACTTTAGGTTATTTAGTCTTACCCTTCGATATCTCTCCTGATGTTTTCCCTGTTATCGGTTGGATTGATGATGGTATTGTAATAACTATGTTGACTACTGAGTTGTCTAAATTAGCCTTAGACTATCGCCGTAATCGCAAAGATTTAAAAAATAAATCCGAGACAGAACCAGTTACCGCAGATACAGTAGATGCTACTGTTGTGGAAACTCCCGTAGAAGTAAGCGAAGTTAAGTAAATTCATTATAGTCATTTACTATTAATACTTAAAGATTTTAGACGAGGAAAAACTAGTAACCTTGTCTATTTTTTTGAATGATTTTGAATGATAAAAATATTAAGTTTTGTTAACAGATAAGTTATTGTTTTTAGGAAACTCCAAAACAGGGAACTTGACCTCACATCAAAGCATCTTTACCTAATGTTACTGGTTGTGGATGAATAATGAGTTTTGAAGTAATAAGTAATGAGTTTTGAAGTAAGAAGTCTTGGAGTTTTGAAGTCTTGGAGTTTTGAAGTAATGAGTTAAAGAATTAATGCGATCGCCCTTAAAAATTGGTTGACCGAGGAAGATCTTAGGCTAAAGAGAAATGAACTTTTTCTGAGGTTAATTTAGTACATAAGTACTGGTGAAAGATGTGAGTTGACCGAAAATGTCAAATACAGTAACATTTATAGGGAATAGACAATAGGGGAGAAAGTGTAACTAGAAATACAATTTACCCCTAATGCCGAGAGAGCCAATTTATCTTCTCAAAATCTTTGAGTAAGGCTTGTTTCATTTACTCTCTTTCTCTTCAGGAATTTACTTCTTATGAGGGATTAAATATAGTTAATTTGGATATATTGTTATATTTTTAACATAAACTTGGCTAATTAACTGTAAAGTTTTATTGCAAATTTTAATATTTAAGATAAAAGTGATTTATACTAAGTTTTATACGATCCTCATTTAGTTTCGGTCAAAATCCTTTAGTAAATATCAACGGAGTTAGAATATGGAATTAACACAAAATTATCAAATAAATAAAATAAATTCAGTAGCGCTACTTAAAAGTTTCTTAGTTTGGACATTTACTCTAATGGTTTGTTTGTTAGTAGTAGGATTTCCTCTAGTAGTAGTCATGGCCACGATTGGAGTTCTCTCAGTGGTAATTTTACAATCAGTTTTACCAATAAACGCTGTATTATTAGTAGCAGGAAGTTTAATTGGTTTTAATGTTTTAGGAGTAATTATCGGAGCTTTTTTCCTAACATTAAGAGGCATACATCCACAACAGGTGAGTTGGCTGCGGTGGTTACATGGTCAAGCTAGACCTTCTCACACTTCTGTAAACGCTTCTTGCCCTCTAACTTGTGAAGTAATCAGATAAGACTTGGTCTGATTCTTGAAGTTAAAAAAACTTTAAATTACTCGCCATAAACACCACCCGGAAACTACCGGGTTTTTTTATAACCGAACTTCCGGTTAGTAAAAATAATGAAAGCCTTTCCCCCGTCAGGTTAACGAGTTACACCCTGAATCACTGGTTGAATACCAAAATCGTCAAAGGGATCGGGGTTGCCTTCCCAGTTAAAGTCATTGATACGAAAACTGATAGATCCAATTTGTAAAACAGGATTGTAACGCAAGTAAATGTTATAAGTTCTCCGGCTATATTCTAAGAAATAGTCAGTGCTGATATCATCGTTACTATCTAGGTTAAAAGAAGTTTGCACCCCTAAACGCACGGGACCATATATTTGTTGTGTTAATCCCAATGAAATAGTTTGTCTATCTACGAAACGGTCAAACAAAAAGGGAGACTCATCTCCTCTTAATCCTTGAGAATAAGCTATCTTAACACCTGTGTAATCAAAGAAACGACGAGAAAAATTACCAACTTGTCCTTGAAAACCAACACTAGCTCGTAGAGATGGCTGAGTATCACCATTACCATAAACACTAGTTACTCCAGTCATGTTGGTATTAAATCTTACAAAAGGACTTACGGGCACAGGAGTGTAACGTAGTCCGGCTTCGGCGGTGGGAGGTAAGGCTTCACCTCGCCAAATATAAAAATCTTTGTTGAGAGAGACAGCGCCCTGAAGACGTAAGAGAGTAGTTAAATCTGAACCATCGCCAACTAAATCATCTCTATCAGTATTAGCTTCTATATTCTGTAATCCGGCTTGGTAGGTTAAGTTAATTCCTGTATCTCCTAAGAAAATTGCAGGAGATACAAAAACAGCGCCAAAACTACTTTGTACTGTTTGAAATCCCAAAGAACCATTAAAGAGACGCTCACGATAATTGTATTCAATGTTTAATATGTAAGGACGCTCAATATTGCCTATTTCTCTTCTTAGTTGAATTCTTCCTCTAAGTTTGTCACTAATAGCTGATAATTGTAAACTTGGTAAATCAGTTGTAGCACTTAACCTATTGCGAAGAGAAAATTGCACAGCTAAATCAGTTTTGAAGCCAAATACTGCGGGGTTAAAAGGTCCTCCCTGTTTATCTAAGTCAGTACTATTGTTAACAGTAAAACTATTCGGTAAAATAGCTTTTTGGAGAAGATATTGGGGAATTATTTGAAATCTAATATTTTCTCTATTTACTAGTTCAAAAGTTCTCTGGATAAATAAACCACCTCTTTCTTCTCCATCAAATCCTATTTCTATTAAACCAGGACGACGTTCTCTTTCATCGATTACTAGGCGATCGCGTAAAAGTGGTACTGATGTTGTTTGGTCAAATACTATTCTTGATTTTTGAGTCTTTAGTATACCTAATTCTGGTGTAACTTCTGTAAATGTTGCTCTATCTGCCCTAACTTCCAACTCTGGTGGAGAGAAAGGATCGTTAGTAAATCTGATTTCTTCTGCTACCCAACCATCACTATCAAAGTCAATTTCTTCTGCTTGAAAGCGCAACCTACTTATACTTCCGTTTGTTGCTGTGGAGGATAGACTTTCATTGCCACCCAAGAGATTAAAATCTCTAACACTACCTAGGACAAATTGATAACCAGTTGTGCCTCTTACTCGTCTTAGGGGTTGATTTTCTGTTAAGCGATCGCTTAGGGGTTGAGATGGTATTGTTTCTGCGCCTTCGTCATTAGCTAAGTTTACTTGAAAATCTCTGGTTATTGTGGGTTGATAAATCTCTCCACTAGCATCTTTTACTGTGCCGCTATCTGTCAAGAAGTTGTACTCAAAACGTTCTCCTCGTAATGTTTGTTCCCCTCTAATTAGGGTCACATTTCCTCTTGCTACTGCTAGGCGTTCTTCTATGTTAATCTTGACCTGATCTGCTTTTAGTATCCCTTGAGGAAATCTTACTTCTACATTCCCTCTAGCGGTAATTACCTGTGCTTGTTGGTCGTATTCTTGATTGTCTGCTATTACTTCAATTACATTGATTAAGTCAGTTTCTGGTAATTCTTCGGCTAGACTCAATCTTTGATAATTATAGATTTTTTTTTGTTCCTGTTGCTGTTCTTCTTCCTGAAGAGATTCTGATGATGTTAATCTTAGACTAACTATATCGCTTTTTATTAATCTTTTTTCTCTTTTTACTTCTCTAGGAACTTCAGCATAACTCTGGTAATAATACTTATCACCTTTATTTATTATTTCCCTAGGAGATTCTGTTAATACTTGAGTCAGTAATAGTGCTGATATTATCATTGCCAAGGAGTAGTTTTCATCAAAGGGGTAAATTAATACTTACCCCTTACGTAAGTATTTTGTTAGTCTAAGTCTTGATTTCCTGGGTTACGAGCGGGATCGCTAGATAAGAAACCGAATATGAATAAACCTACGAAAAATCCTACTGTAATATATACAATGATTTTGAGAGTTAGCATCAACCTTGCTCCGTTTTTAATCGTCCAAAGCTAAATCATATCATATTTGCTTTTCACAAGGAAAACAATAATTTCTCAAATCTTGGCTTTTTTTGTTTGAGATCTCCTCCTCTTAAAATTTACACTGCTATTTTCTTTAGATAGCCTTCCCTAGTACTATTGTACCAACTCATTCTCAGTGAAATGGCATTGGGTGGTAAATTGCTTACATTCGTCACACTTTCTCCCGCAGCTCCTGGTGCTTTTGAAGCTCACTCATCAGTAAATTAGTCGGTTTTGATGCGAGTGATATGAGGTTCCCTGTTCTAAAATTCCCTGTTACCTATAAAGTAGAGTCAGTTTATTTTTTTTATTCACTATGTTAAGCTATTGTAAACCAAACTATAAGCTATTTAGAGACTAATGATTAACTACTTGAAAAAAATGTCCTATATACTAGGAGAAGAAACTAAAAAATTACCTTTTCTTTTAGTAACTTTTGTTATTAGCGCTTTTGCTGATATTATTGGAGTTTCAATTATTGGACCTTTTTCTTCAATTATCACTCATCCAGATAATTTAGCTACTATCCCTTTATTAAATAGTTTTTTTACTTATTTCAATATTGAAAGCTTAAACACCAAAATAATAATTCTGAGTCTTTTAGTGATTTTAGTAATTACTATACAGTTAATAGTTATTTTGGGTTCTCAAGTTATTCTTTTTAAAGTAGCTGGTGAAATTCGCAAAACTGTTATCAAGAACTTTTTTGATAATTACATACATGTTCCTTACGAATTTATCTTGTCAGAGAGTTCAGCATCTTTAATCAATTTGTTTCAAGAAAGTGAAGGGGCTATCAAAATTAGCATTGTCTGCGTGTTAAAAATAATTTCCAGTTTAATACTTTCTTTGAGTTTGTTTATAGTTTTAGCCAAGACAAGCTTATTGCTGTTAATTGTTATTGGGGTCACTATTGGAATAGTTTCGTTAGTTATATTAAAATTTAATAGTGCAGTAAAAAGAGCGGGTAAAATTAGAGTAAAAGAACGCCAAAAAACTTTAGCAACATTTAATCATTCTATTGGTGGATTTAAGGAAACTCGGATAATTGGCTGTGAAAATTACTTTCAAGAAGAGTTAGATGAACAAATGAATAAATATGTTGATAGTGAAGTTTTTTTTATGAGCTATCAACAAGTTCCTAATAATGTTTTAAAAAGTGCTATCGTTATAGCTTTGATTATCTTCATAACCCTATCTGCTCTTTTCTTTCCCACAGAGATGGAAAATTTAACTTCTATACTTGGCATCTTTGCGGTGGCTTCTATTCGTTTAGTACCTACAGTGTCTTTAGTACTTCAAAGTGTAACATTAATTAAAAATAATAGTTTTGCCATAGACAGATTTTATCTTAAGTTAAAGGAAATAGAAGCTATAAATAGCAAAAATGAGTATAAACCCATTGATAATAGTAATGGTCAAAAAACAGTTCAATTTAATCACAATTTTCAAAAGATTAATTTAGTGGATGTAACCTACAGTTATCCTGGAGGAGATAAAATAGCATTAGCTAATATTTCTTTTAGTATCAAAAAAGGAGAGGTGATTGGAATTATTGGGAAATCGGGAGCAGGTAAAACCACTTTAGTAGATATTATTTTAGGATTATTGAAGATAGATAGTGGAGATATTCAAGTTGATGGTAAGTCTGTATATAGTAACCTACGTGCTTGGCAAAATCTACTAGGTTATATTCCTCAAACAATTTTCTTGACTGAGAAGACCATAGAAAAAAATATTGCTTTTGGTGTGCCAGATGATTTGATTGATTCAGAAAAAATTGATAGGGTTATCAAACTGTCTCAATTAGACGAGTTAATCCAAGAATTACCAGAAGGAGTAAAAACAAACGTAGGAGAAAGGGGTATTAGATTATCAGGAGGGCAGCGACAGAGAATAGGTATAGCCCGTGCCCTTTATCATGAAAGAGAAATTTTAGTGCTAGATGAAGCAACTTCCGCATTAGATAATCAAACGGAGCAATTAATTACTAATTCAATTAATTCATTAGCAGGGAATAAAACCCTGATTATCATTGCACATCGTCTCACTACTCTTAAAGATTGCGACACTATATGTTGGTTTGAAAAAGGAAAACTAGTTAAAGTAGGAACTTATCAAGAGATTATTCCTGAATATGAGGGTAAATATCAAATAACTACCAATTTTTAACTTGAGCATTAAAACTTATATTTTTTATTTCAATAAGTAGTAATATAGACTAGGAAATTAAGAGAGTTGGCGATCGCATCGGGTGTAACTCCAGAGACATTCAGATGTCTAAATGCTTCAAAATACAGAATCTGCTATTCAGCTAATTTCTGATGAAAAAATATATTTTTCTTGACCTAGACGATACCTTGTTTCAGTCGGCGCGTAAATGTCCATCAAATACTCCTGTTACAGAGATATCTTATTCCGTAACAGGTAAACCTACTGGTTTTATCACTAAACAACAGCAAGAATTTTTAAACTGGCTAGGTGAAAAAGCAGAAATTATTCCAACTACAGCACGTAGTATTGATTCTTTTCGACGGGTTAATATTTCCTTTACTGGTTATGCTATTTGCTCCTTTGGGGGAATAATTCTCACCCCCGAGGGTGATTGTCAGCAGGAGTGGCAAGCTTATATTAAGCCATTGGTCAATCAACATCATCAATCCCTATTGGCTATGGCAGAATCTGTGAAGAAGTTTAGTCAATTGAAGCAATTAGATGTAAGAATTGTAATTGTTAAGGATTTAGACTATGACTTTTACTTGAATATTAAACATAATCAGCACAAAATAGCCGAACTAAATCAAATTAGAGAATTGATGAATAGTTGTATTCCTCAAAACTGGCGCATTCATAGTAACGATAACAATCTCAGTTTGCTTCCACCCTATTTAGGGAAAGAATATGCTGTATCTTGGTTTATTGATCGCTATATAAACCGAGAGGATTCTTTACTTATTACTGTGGGGGATAGCTTCACCGATGCGGCTTTTATGGCTTTGGGTGATTATGCGGTAATGCCCCCTAAATCCCAATTATTTACCTCACTATGGCATAATTTAAGTTAATGTTTGATGGGAATTTTAGTGGTAGTTATCCAGCAGAAGACGTTACATTTTTACTGAAGCCAGTTAAGATACAACCAACTCCTGTAACCATAAAAGAATCACTAATTCAGTCAGGACGTAAACACTATTCAGAAATGATTAGTGCTGAAACTTCCCCAAAACAAGCATATCTGGAGTTATTTTACAAAGCTTTTAACCGTAATCGGAGACGCCTAGGAAGAGATATCGCTTTATTAGCTTACACTATTGCTAATATGAGTGACAATGAGATTACTTTAGTAAGTTTAGCGAGGGCAGGAACACCAATTGGGGTGATGTTAAGGCGTGCTTTAAAAATAATGGGAAAGAAAGTTAAACATTATAGTATTTCAATTATACGGGATCGCGGCATCGATACTGTGGCTTTAGATTATATCTTGAACTGTGGTCACTCTCCTGAATCAATTATCTTTGTAGATGGCTGGATTGCCAAAGGGGCAATTACTGATGAGTTAACTAAGGCAGTTAAAGACTATAATCATTCTCGTAATCTAGCAATTAACCCAGATTTATATGTAGTTGCTGATTTTAGCGGGAAGGCATCGATAGCAGCAACTACAGAAGACTATTTAATTCCTTCGGCTATTCTCAATGCCACTATTTCTGGATTAATCAGTCGCTCAATTCTCAATGCTGATGTGGTTAAACCAGGGGATTTTCACGCCTGTGTATTCTATGAAAATTTAGCAGAAGATGATTTATCAGGTTGGTTTGTAGAAGAATTAATGAAGGATATAACCTTCAGCTTAAAACAGGAATCTCTAGAACCGATACAATGGGATAGACAGAAACTCTTAGAATTGTCAAAAACATCTCAAGACTTCGTTGATAAATTGATGGAGAAATTGGCAATAAGCGATCGCAATCGCATTAAACCAGGTATTGGAGAAGCTACACGCGCCCTGTTAAGACGAGTCCCCCAACTTACTATTGTTAGAGATAAGCAAGATGAAGATATTGCCCATTTACTTTGGTTAGCTAAATCTAAGCAAGTGCCGATTGAATGGGATCCTCATCTTCCCTATAAAACTGTAACCGTGATTAAAAGTTTGGGTCAATGAAGAATATTAACCCTCTAGAATTAGGTGCATCTCTATATGTTCCCGCTATCACTAGTAATCTTTTAGAGATAGCTAATGGAAAAAAATATCCTTTGCGATCGCTCATTTTCTGCACAGAAGATGGTATTCACTCAGAACAAGTAGAATTAGCCATAGATAACCTGAGAGATATTTTACCAGATTTAGAACCCATACCCCTATACAGATTTATTCGAGTTCGTAACCCTCAAGTAATGCTTAGTCTACTCAAAGCTGATGGTATTGAAAATATTGATGGTTTTGTGATTCCCAAAGCCACCAGAGACAATTTGCCAGAGTATATAAAATTACTGGGAAGTAACCAGGATTTTTTACTTATGCCTACCCTAGAAACTGCCGAGGTGTTTGATGTTGAAGAAATGAAAAAA
Source organism: Johannesbaptistia floridana (assembly GCF_057440575.1). Lineage (NCBI taxonomy): Bacteria > Bacillati > Cyanobacteriota > Cyanophyceae > Chroococcales > Cyanothrichaceae > Johannesbaptistia > Johannesbaptistia floridana. Next base: position 14,722 of record NZ_JALKVM010000019.1, on the reverse strand, counting down.
CTGCGTCATTTTCTCAATCAAGAAGCTTTGCGCCCTCGTATTCTTTGTCTGAGGATTGGCGCTAACGATTTAATGAAAATTCTGGGAATGCGTCGCTTATCACGAAGCACTATTTATGATTCTCCCCTCAGAGAAGTTATCTCCCAATTAGTTTGTATTTTTAAACCAGAGGGATTTAGTCTGAGTGCTCCAGTTTTTGAATCTTTTAATCATACCAATATTTTACTAAAAGAAGTGGAATTAGATTTAGCCTACGGACTAATTAGTAAAACTGCTATTCATCCCCAACAAGTGCCAATTATTGAATCAGCTTATGGGGTGGCCAAAAATGATTTAAACATGGCTTTAGCAATTCTTTCAGAAGATGCTCCAGCGGTTTTTGCTGTTCATGATACTATGTGTGAATTGGCTACCCATCTTCCTTGGGCGAATCTTATTTATCAACAGGCTCAAATTTACGGTATCAGAATTTGATATAACGCTTTTATAGCAACAGACAGGTCTATTAGGAAGGAACAGCTCGGTCCCACCCTTGACAGGGAACTCCCTAACAGGTAAAGGTTTTAGACAATTTAAAAACTTTTTCTATTTTATGTTTAATTTTACTCATATCTTGCACTCAAATACAAAAGTACAGAAATTGACCAACAGGCTCCGAATCAATTTTTAAGGGGTTAGGATCAATTCTTTAACTCATTACTCCTTACTGATTACTTCAAGACTCAACCCCCACCAGTAACTTTGGGTAAAGATGCTTTGATCTGAGTTTACCTACCTACTTATGCCAATATAGCTCAACTCAGCTATAATGGTAAGATATACGGTACCAATGCAAAGTAATTCCCATGAAACCATTTACTGTCAAAGAAGCGAGAGATAATCTTTATCGTTTAATTGATGAGATAGCCGAAAGCCATGAACCGATTACGATTAAGGGAAAACGTAACGATGCAGTATTGGTATCTAGAGAAGACTGGGAAGCAATCGCTGAAACTATTTATCTTAATAGCATTCCAGGAATGGTGGAATCAATCAAAGCAGCAGCAGCAGAGCCTTTATCGGAAGGAACACCCTTAGAGGAACTTGATTGGTAATGAAGTGGCAAGTCATATTGTCCAAGCAAGCAAAAAAAGATGCAAAAAAGATAGCATCTAGTGGTTTGAAACCCCAAGCACAAGCATTACTAAAAATTTTACAGGATAATCCTTATGAACCACCCTATGAAAAGTTAGTGGGAAATTTAGCCGGATATTATTCTCGTCGTATTAATATTCAACATCGAATGGTATATGAAATACAAGAAAAGGAAAGAATAATTAGAGTTCTCAGAATGTGGAGTCATTACGAATAACAGTGATTCACATCTTCATTTGTGTCATTTCCCTTCCATTTTTATGAAACTCACCATATTTTTTCATCTTTCTAAGCAGTTTTAAAAAAGCGAATAATCTCTCTTACCTGACTCAAAAATTGACTATCCTCCGCAATTTGAGCGACAACTTGATGAGCTTCTCTAGATAGATTTTCATGCTCTAATTGGTTTTTAGCCTTCCATTGTTCTACTGTAGCCATCAGATTGATTAATTCTTGACTAGTATCAGCTAATTTTTGTTGTTGTTGACTAGCCCAACCTTGATTATTACTTAAATCTAATTGTTTTTCTACTTTCTCTAGGCGCTTTTCCACCTGAGAGAGAGTTTGTTGTAATTTGATGACATCCTCCCGGGGAAATTTAACCTGTTTTTGAATAGCTTTTAAACGTTTGGCTAAATATTGATATCCTCTAAGGGCAGGGCGTAAAGCAGTTAACAAGATAGTAGCAATAGAGCTAATATAGCCTACAGCACTAACACCAATAAGGGCTAAAATATAGAGGGCGATCGCTGATAAAATATGAACTGAAATTGCTCCTATAATCGACCATTTCGCTACTTGCTGAACATAATCTATTTGTTGCTCATCTATAGTAATCCCTTGAGATTTTGAAGTTTCCCCTTGCACTTTTGCCAGCGATCGCCGTAAGATTTAGAAAATTAGAGACTGAAACTACCACTAAGTAAGCTGTATAGCCTCCAGAATCACTTGCTTCAACTTTTTCAGCAAGCCCTATTTATTACTTATATCTTACTCCCTACCTATTCTTGATATTTTTTCCTAACATCAGCTTCTACATTATTCAAGAATAGAACATCCTGTTCTTCTGATTCTACATTAAATTCAACTCGACTTTGAATAACAATTTCTTCAATAATATTTGCCCCATATCCTGATTCAAGAACTTTTTCAAATATTTCAATCAGATTTGGAATATTAATAATTTCTTCAATTGATGCTATATATTTTTCGATAATTGCTTTAATTCGATACTTTGCTTCCGCCTGATTAGTTATTTTGTTTAATATTTCCTCATTTGTATGAGAACATAAATTGCATAATGATTAGCAAGCAAAGCCAGATCGCGATTTAGATCCACGGTAAGCCGCTTTTGTTTTGATATTTAGATATTGAATAATTTCATTCTTATCTAAAATACTATTCCCGTAATTTTCACAATGTTGATCTAAAATTGAGATTATTACCTCTGTGAAATCATGCTTCTGAATTGACACTGAAAAGCTCTCCTGTGAATTCTTCTCTATTTACCTTACGACCATTTCCAATTTTCGTATTTTTTGTGGGCTTTTCAAGTATTTCTCCTCGATACTGATTAAATTCTAAAACACGGCGTAAACCAATTTTCAGGTATTCTTCTTGAGATTCGATACTAATAGATTTACGTCCTAATGCTTTAGCAACCGCCGCTGTAGTAAAAGTACCAGAAAACGCATCAAGTACAGTCTCACCAACATTGCTACTAGCACGAATAATTCTCTCTAATAATGCTTCTGGTTTTTGAGAAGGATGTTTTTCGTATTCATTCATACGATATCTAACTCTAGAAAACTCCCAAACATTACCAGGAACTTTTTTATTATTGTAAGGCTTTGGAACCTCACCCCTATAATCGATTAATTTCCTTTTTGCACCTGTCTTAGCTTCTACAAGTATATCCTCTGCATTAAATGTATATGACTTCGGATCTTTTACACAATGCAGAATAGGTTCATACATTGACCCATAGTATTTTTTTGCTTGCACTCCTGAGCTATCGTATGACCAAATAATACGACTTAGAATTGTTAGCTTATCTCTTACATATAAATCAAAGTAGGCCATAGCTTGTGTACTAGTCATTAGATACATAGTACCAGTAGGTTTTAGTACTCGTATACACTCATCAATCCATTGATAAGCCCATTTGGCATATTCCACATCAGAAGACCATTTATCTTGAAATTGAGAAAACTTTTTGCCGATGTTGTAAGGAGGATCTATAAATATCAAATCCACCGAAGCATCACTAACTTGAGATAGTAATATTTCTGTTACATCGCCATGATAGATAATGTGACTATTTTTCTCATATTTTTTCATCTTTCTAAGCAGTTTTAAAAAAGCGAATAATCTCTCTTACCTGACTCAAAAATTGACTATCCTCCGCAATTTGAGCGACAACTTGATGAGCTTCTCTAGATAGATTTTCATGCTCTAATTGGTTTTTAGCCTTCCATTGTTCTACTGTAGCCATCAGATTGATTAATTCTTGACTAGTATCAGCTAATTTTTGTTGTTGTTGACTAGCCCAACCTTGATTATTACTTAAATCTAATTGTTTTTCTACTTTCTCTAGGCGCTTTTCCACCTGAGAGAGAGTTTGTTGTAATTTGATGACATCCTCCCGGGGAAATTTAACCTGTTTTTGAATAGCTTTTAAACGTTTGGCTAAATATTGATATCCTCTAAGGGCAGGGCGTAAAGCAGTTAACAAGATAGTAGCAATAGAGCTAATATAGCCTACAGCACTAACACCAATAAGGGCTAAAATATAGAGGGCGATCGCTGATAAAATATGAACTGAAATTGCTCCTATAATCGACCATTTCGCTACTTGCTGAACATAATCTATTTGTTGCTCATCTATAGTAATCCCTTGAGATTTTGAAGTTTCCCCCTCAGCGATTACTTCTTGGGCATCAAAATAAATATTCCACGGTATGGTTACAATAGCTATCAACCACCAAAAACTCCCTAATCCAATCAACCAATCTACTATATTTCCCGCCGGAATTTCTAGCCAATTTAACACCCCAAATGTTCCTAAAAATAGTAAACTACAAACCAAAGAAAAGCTAATTAACTGAAGATACCCCATCAACAACTCCTCAACTATTTCTATTTAATTATATAAATCTATAAAAATTAAGCACCAGCGATTGTGACACTTATTCAACTTTCACCTTTTATTTATTACTTATATCTTGCCTCACAAGGGCGCAAGCCTTGCCTCACAAGGGCGCAAGCCTTGCCTCACAAGGGCGCAAGCCTTGCCTCACAAGGGCGCAAGCCTTGCCTCACAAGGGCGCAAGCCTTGCGCCCCTACTACTCAGCTACGAGTATAAATACTTAAAAAACAATTCGCCCATTCGCGCATTCTTACTCCCTACCTTTTTCCCATTGAGTTAAAAAATCCTTAATTATTTCCTGCCACTCTCTCTCATCATTATTAGTAAGTAACGTAACCTGATTATCAAGGGTGGAAAATTTAGTTGATAACTGCGCCTGATTATCGATATCAAGGTTAAATTCTGGGTTAAATAAGCTTACTACTGCTTCTTCCTCTACTTTATTAGCTTGAGTAAAAATATCAACAATATCAGTACTTAACAGGTTACTATCTGGGGGAATAATTACTCCTGCGACTAAATTATCTGATTTAAGTGTACTAACAGAGGGGGAAAAATCAAAATAACTATAATCTTCTCTAAAGAGATTTGGTCCACATTCAAGATAAACTCGATTTTCCTCTACTAACTGATGGCGATTCTCTAAACTAGAGGGCAATACAACTACTTGAATACCACCAGAACGATTGAATTTAAACTCTAAATACTCTTCTAAAGACTTAACTAAACTAGCACAGTATCCACTCCAATTACCATTTCTTTCTAAATATCCATAGGGTGGCGCTTCACTTCTCACGGCAACTTTTAACACACCAGTTTCTCTAATTTCAGTCTCAATACTGGAAATAGGTGCTGAATTAAACACGGGTGTATAGTCTTGTACAATTGCTAGAGAGGGTTTTTCTCCATAGCCTGTTTCTAATTGTTTTAGTTGTAAATCTTTAGTTAAATATAGACTAAATTCTGGTGTAGAGATATCCTGGGTGTAGGCGGCGGTGAGATAGGGGGCAAATTCTTCTAAGTCTCGTAAATGCCTATTAAAAAAAGCTAGAGTTAAAACTTTGAGATACTTACGGGCAGTTTCACTAGAGTGTCTTCTGGCTTCAACATTATTGCGACTCATGTGATTAATCACTTCTTCACTCACTGTAGAAAAATGAGTGCCCAAAAGGTGCATCACTAAATATTTATCGGGATTCTCTAACCACAAAAAGGGGTGAATTTGATTTTGCAGTGGTTCTACAATATTATCATCACTACTTGTCCAAATCAGAATGGGAATATCTATTTTACTTATACCCTCAGGTCCAAAAATAGGATTAGTTGTAGGATAGAGGGCAAATACTGCTTTAATGCGAGAATCTTTGAAAGATAGGTCATCTAAGGGCAGATATTGCGCCCGACACTGCAAAATTAAACTCAAATCTATACTTAAACTAGATTCAGCGCAGGTTTGAGTTAATCTAGATTGATTAATTTCTGCCCCAGCTACGGCTAAGGCTGTATAACCTCCAAAGGAGTAGCCAAATATTCCCACCTGTTCTAAATTTAGTTTATTTGACCATTCCGGTTGATTAGCTGCCAATTCTTCCAATTTATTCAGTAAATTGGTCACATCTGATGGGCGAATTACAAATTCAATGGGAGTGGCTAAATCTCCTAATTCTCCTCTTGCTATCGAGGCTTGACGTTCGGCTAAATTTCTGCCTATATGGTCAATAGATGCTACTGCATAACCATTATTTGCTAATTGTTCAGCTATATAACCATAGGTTGTGGGTGCAGCACCATAGCCTTGCACTATAATTATTAGGGGAGCAGGTTGCGATCGCTGATTGGGTAGATATAAATTAAATTCTACTACTTGTTGAGATGGTAAACCTACCTGAGACGCTGTTTCATCCTCTATCACTAGGGTCATTTTTTCCTGGGAAAAAGTATTACTTCCTGGTTGACTAATATCTCCTAGTAATGATAAATTTACTGGATATTCTTCTGCTTCTGCTTCCGATTGTTTGATAATTTCGGCTACTGCTAGTTGGCGATAGTTAAATAATAGTTGTAATTGTTTTCCTAATTCTACCAGGTACTCAAAATCAAGATAAACTTCCTCTGTGGGAAAATGACGTAAAAAATTAATCACTGTCAAACCTTCGTTTTCATCTAAACCTGCTAAAATAGCAGCAGAGCGAATCCCCTTAAGTCCGTTAATCTCAGAGTCAATTTTAACTATCTCTCCTATCTTACTCAATGCTCCTTCCACAATCGAGATATCACCATAGCGACTAATGAAGATTGGGTCTATATTTACTGGTTTGCGTAAGATTTCTCGCAATTGTGTTAGAGTTTCTTCATCGAGGCGATTGGTGATTAAAGCTAAATCTTGATTTATTTTTCCTTCCTCGGCAAATTTTTCTAAGGAATCAACGGACACAGATATTTCTACAGGTCCTACAAAAGTAACAATCTCTTCAGCGCAATTTACTTGTTTAGGCTTAATTACCGTGGATAAAATTCCTAAAGCGATTAATACACAACCTTTTCCTATTGTTTTTGTTAAGTTTAACTGATATTTTTTAAATTTAAGCATTATTTTAGTAACCAAATTACCCTAATTTTCTTTTTAACTGCTATACAATTAAGGTGTAATCTAAATATTAATCAAACAAATGAGTAATTCTCTATATATTAGCACAATAGATCCTGGGAGTGGTAAAGCTTTAGTAGCTTTAGGTATTATTGAATCACTCTTGAGAAAAACTAGTAGAGTTGGTTTTTTTCGTCCGATTATTAACCAATCAAACTTAAATAAACAAGATGGAGATATAGAATTAATTATTAATCATTTTCATCTCCATCAATCTTATGAAGAATCTTATGGCATATTATATCAACAAGCTAATGAGTTAATCGCCCAACATAAAAATGACCAATTACTAGAAATAATTATTGCTAAATATAAACAGTTAGAAAAAAGTTGTGACTTTATTATCTGCGAAGGTTCTGACTACACTATAGATAGTTCAGCCTTTAATTATAATATTAATACAGAAATCGCTAAAACTCTAGGGTCTTACTTGATAATTTTAATTAATGGCTATAAAAAGCCAACCAAAGAAGTGATAAACTCGGTAGAATTAGCCGTGGAAATGTATCAAGAAAATGATTGTCCTGTTTTTGGGATGATTATTAATCAAGCTAATCAAGAAGAAAGAGAGGAGATAGAAAAAAAATTAACTGAGAAATATCAACAACAAAACTATTTAATTGGTGTAATTCCCTATAAGGAAAATTTAGATAGTCCCAGATTAAAAGATATCGCTGAACAATTAGATGCAGAAATACTCTACGGAAAAGAAAATCTAGATAGATTAGTTCCTACTTATATTATTGCAGCTATGCAGATGCAACACGCAATAACCAAAATAAAAGAGGGTTGTTTAGCAATTACACCGGGAGATAGGGGAGACATCATTATAGGTATGTTGCAGGCTAATCAATCTCTTAATTATCCTAATCTTTCTGGGATTTTATTATCTACAGGATTAAAACCAGAACCATCAATCATTAAATTAATAGAAGGTCTTCACGATCCTCTACCCATACTATCAGTTAAAACCGACACTTACGACACAGTTAAAAAAGTCACTCAAGTTCATTCTTCTTTGACTATTAGAGATACAGAAAAAATTGCTCTGTGTATCAAAATGTTTGATACTTATATGCCCTTAGAAACTTTAGAAAAACAAATAAATAAAAGTTCAGTTCGTGGCATCACACCCAAAATGTTTACCTACAATTTGGTGCAACAAGCTAAAGCTAATAAACAGCATATTGTACTTCCAGAAGGTCTAGATCCTCGTATTCTCAAAGCAACAGGAGTATTAATATCTCAAGATATTGTGGATATAACCTTACTGGGAAAAAAAGCAGAAATTGAACAAACTATTAATAAATATGGGATTCAATTAGATTTAAATAAAGTAAAGATTATTAATCCCTCAGAAAGTGATAAAGTAACAGAGTATAGTTCCAAAATTTATGAGTTACGTAAACACAAGGGAATGACCCTAGAAAGCGCCCAAGATTATGCCTTAGATAGTTCTTATTTTGGCACAATGATGGTTTATACAGGGGATGCCGATGGTATGGTATCTGGGGCAATTCATACAACTCAACATACCATACGTCCAGCTTTACAACTAATTAAAACTAAACCAGGTTTCTCTATAGTCTCCTCCGTGTTTTTGATGTGTTTGGAAGATAGAGTATTAGTATACGGAGATTGTGCCGTAAATTCTCAACCAACTTCCGAAGAATTAGCGGAAATAGCCGTAACCTCCGCCCATACGGCCGAAACCTTTGGTATTGAAGCGAGAGTCGCTATGCTATCATATTCCTCAGGGAGTTCTGGTAAAGGGGAAGCCGTAGAAAAAGTGAGAAAAGCTACAGAAATAGCTAAACAACTAGATCCAAGTATACAAATAGAAGGACCAATTCAGTATGATGCAGCAGTAGATGCAACTGTAGCTGCTCAAAAAATGCCCGGATCTATGGTAGCAGGAAAGGCAACAGTCCTCATCTTTCCTGATTTAAATACAGGTAATAATACTTATAAAGCCGTACAGCGAGAAACCAGAGCGATCGCCATCGGACCTGTACTACAAGGATTGAGAAAGCCTGTAAATGATCTCAGTCGCGGCTGCACAGTATCTGATATAATAAACACAGTGGTAATCACAGCAATTCAAGGGCAAAATAATTAGGTTTTTAATGATTGAAGAACTAAATCAGCGTTTTACCCAGGCGATTAACAAGGCTTTTAACCTGGAAGAAATCAAATTTTCTACATTAGTAGAACCAGCTACTAAACCTGAGTTTGGAGACTATCAGTGTAATGTAGCTATGCCTCTAGCAAGTAAACTCAAGCAAAAACCCCGAGAGATAGCTACGAAAATTATCGACAATTTAGCAATAAGTGATATATGTCTACCTCCCACCATCGCAGGTCCCGGCTTTATTAACTTAACTCTCAAACCTGATTATTTACAGGCCCAATTACTCAAAATCTACCAAGATGAAGCAAAAATAGGGGTAGAATTAGCTAAACCATCTCAACGGGTAGTAATTGACTTTTCTAGCCCCAATATTGCTAAGGAAATGCACGTAGGACATTTACGTTCAACTATCATAGGAGACTCCCTAGCAAGAATTCTAGAATTTAGAGGTCATCAAGTTATACGTCTAAATCATGTGGGAGATTGGGGAACTCAATTTGGAATGCTCATCTCTCACCTTAGAAGCGCTTACCCAGAAGCCTTAGTAAAACAAAATGCCCTATTACTAGGAGATTTAGTTAGTTTCTATAAACAGGCAAAATCACGCTTCGATGAAGACCCAGAATTTAAAACAATCGCCCGGCAAGAAGTAGTTAAGTTACAATCAGGAGATGAAGCAAGTAAACGGGCTTGGGAGTTACTATGTGAACAATCCCGTCAGGAATTTGAAAAGATTTATCAAATATTAGATATTGAAATCACCGAAAGGGGAGAATCTTTTTATAATCCCCTCTTGCCAGAAGTTGTAAACCTGTTGGATGAGAAAAACCTCCTCACAGAAAATGAAGGGGCTCAATGTGTATTTGTACCGGGATTCACTAACAAAGCCGGAGACCCTCTCCCCCTGATTGTACAAAAATCTGATGGAGGTTATAACTACGCTACTACGGATTTAGCAGCTTTAAAATATCGCATCCAAGAAGATAAGGCTGAAAGAATAATTTATGTGACAGATGCGGGACAAGCAAATCACTTTGCCCAAGTATTTGAAGTAGCAAAAAAAGCAGGAATAATCCCAGAAACAGTAGAAGTAGTTCACGTGCCCTTTGGTTTAGTATTGGGAGAAGACGGGAAAAAGATGAAAACCAGATCCGGTGAAACTATTGCCCTCAAAGGATTACTCCAAGAGGCGATCGCCAAAGCCCGCACAGATTTAGTAACCAGGCTAACTGAAGAAAATAGACAAGAAAGTGAAGAATTTATAGATAATGTGGCCCAAATAATCGGTATAAGCGCCGTAAAATATGCAGATTTGAGTCAAAATCGCACCAGTAACTATATATTCAGTTACGATAAAATGCTCGCCTTACAAGGGAATACGGCACCATATCTACTCTATGCCTATGTGAGAGTCCAAGGTATCATTCGCAAAGGTGATATAGATTTTAGTACCTTGAGTAAAAATATTCAATTAAAATTAGATACTCCTCCAGAAGCAGTATTAGCTAAGCATATTTTGCAATTTAACAACGTCATTCAAGAAGTAGAAACAACCCTATTACCTAATCGTCTCTGTCAATACCTCTTTGAATTAAGTCAAAAATTTAACCAGTTTTACGACAAATGCCCCATTCTCCAAGCAGAAGCAGAAATACAAACTTCTAGGTTGATTCTTGCCCAATTAACCGCACGCACCCTCAAAACCGGATTATCCCTCCTGGGGATTCCCGTATTAAATAGATTATAAGTAATAACTATGCGTGGAATCTGGTTAACAAATGTAGACTCACAGGTATTTAATTCACCCTCTAATATAGCAGAGGCGATCGCTTTTATTGCTGAAACAGGATTTGATACCGTTTTTCCCGTAGTTTGGAATAAAGGTTACACTCTCTATCCTTCCCAGGTAATGAGTGAGACTTTTGGCAAAGCTTGGGAAATAGCCCCCCTTTATCAACAACAAAAATGGAATCCTCTAGAAGCAATAATCAAAGCTGCCGAAGTCTATAAGTTGAGAGTGATTCCTTGGTTTGAATATGGTTTTGTCTACACTCACAACTCCCTGCAAAACCCCACTAGATTTGCCTTAGAAACACAATTGGCTAAAAAAAACTGGTTAGCCATAGATAAACAAGGTAAATTACTGATTAAAAATGGTTTTTGTTGGCTTAATGCCCTTTCCCCAGAAGTGCAGGAATTTATGCACAGACTCATCTTAGAAGTAGTGCAAAATTACCCAGTAGCTGGAATTCAGGGAGATGACCGCCTTCCAGCTTTTCCCCTTGAAGGAGGTTACGATACCTCCACAAAGCAACTGTATCAACAACAAACCGGGAAGGCTTTACCCAATCAAGATAAATCTTCTGTTTGGATGCAGTGGCGTGCAGATATTCTCACTAATTTTCTCTCTCGTCTCTACCAGGATATTAAAAAGATTAATCCTCAGTTAATTGTTTCCGTTGCTCCCCATCCCCCTGGGTTTGGTTATAGAGAGTATTTACAAGATATCCCTCAATGGTTAAAACTAGGAATAGTAGATTATCTACATCCTCAACTTTATCGTAGAAGTTTCAGTGACTATCAAAAGTTACTTAAACAGACTATTACTCAACTAGATAAATCCCTTTTACATAAACTATCTCCCGGGATATTAATCAAAATAGGTAGTTATCGCATCCCTAGTACAATGTTAAGACAAGTTATCGATTATCATCGCCGTTTAGGCATCCAGGGAGAGGTATGTTTTTTTTATGAAGGTATTAGAGAAAATCAAGATGAATTAGCTGAGGTGTTGCGAGAATATTATTCCAATTCATCCTAGTTAATCAGTAAGAATGCGCCAATTGACATCTCTCGATTTTTCTCAAAATCAAGAATTACTTTTTTGCTTGACAATTATTTAGTCATTAAGTTATGATATTCTTAAGGGGGAGTTCGCCCCTAATGTAGTATAAAATAATAAGTAAATAGCTAATAGAGGGAACTAGGCGATCGGTACAATCAATGAGTAGGTATCTTTCAGAAATTTGTTGGGAAACTGAGGTTTGGGTTGCTGACTCCCCTGACCATCTTATTCATTTTGATGGAGAAAGATTTCTTGGTCCTTATTAAAAAATATTTTTTCAAATTGCCATTGACTACGCGCAGCATCTGTAGGGGTGCAATAAACTTACTCAAAATTGCATCCCTAACTCAGCGTTTGTATACAAGAGTGCAATCTGTTGTTACGCTTGAACAGTTTGTCATGGCAGATATTGCGGCATTCTCTCTTGTGTCTCCATAACCATGACGTACAGCATCTTTTCCTTCAGCTAAACCTACATGAGATACACTCCTTGTAACAATTTCTTTACAGGTACCACAATCTCTTTCACATTTACGTCTTGCTACATCTCGCGCCCTGAATTCATTGCTGCTATCATTAAAGCCATAGCAAGCAGCTTTCTCCCGTCCAGTGTATAATGAGAACCATGCAGTTTGAGCAGACGCAATGCTTGCAAATGAAAAAACCACCAACATACTAGAAAAGATAATTAGAAGTAATCTTATTGCACTTTTCTCCATCTTTTTCCTAAAATTCACAACAGCAACATAGTATCAGCAGATGTACGGAAAGTCAACAATATAACTCCTTAAGTGCAAATAAACATAAACGGTATTGTCAGGTTAACTATTGGTAATACAATTGAGACAGCAATTACCTATTTTAGCTTCTTCTTTACTCCGTAAGGATATAGACAGAAAAAAAGCAGTAGATATAGTAATATCTACTGGTTATTTGTTCTTAGATTTAAAATCCGGGACAAGCGCCCCGGAACGCATAAGCGCGGTAAGATTGCCAGGTTTGATAGGGCTAAAGCCCTACTACAAACTCATCACTAGGATTTGGTATGAGATAAGATTAAGAACTTATCCTAACCACTCTTCTACAGCTTCCTCTTTAGTATTAGTATGACGAGAAGGAGTTTCACGGTTAAACTTCATGTGAATAGAACGAGTTTGTTCTCCATCAGCAGCCACAGCCATAATAGGATAGTCAATTAAACCATCTTGGAAGGACATCTGGAAGCGGAAAGTACCATCAGGATTTAGTTTAATAGGACGGCCACCAATAGTAACTGTAGCATCAGGTTCAGTTGCCCCATAAACAATTAGTTCAGCATCAGCTACTAACCAGAATTTGCGAGGACGAACAGGGACAGCATAAGAAGAAAGTCCTACTCCAGACATCATACCGATACCAGACATCATACCCATACCAGAGGTGGTTGGTACTGCGGTAGTTGGTACTGCCCACATACCTACTCCAGAAGGGAACACGTAGGAACTGAGTACTTCTTGAGGAGTAACAGAACCAGGGACATGCTGCATAGAACCAAACAGAGAACCAGCCACGCGCTGGGCTTCTACAGATTCTGCCATACCAAAGATTTGGTCGTAAATAGGATTATCTTGACCTTGACCATAACCTCTTCCTGTAGAATCAACAGGTTGACGTTTGCTTGGAGGTACAAGTTGATAACGGGTTTGACCTTGAAGATTTTCTTCCCAATTAACAGTGATGAATACATCTTCAATCCAGTCTGAAGGGTAAACAGGGGGTACGTGAATAGATGTAGAACGAGCTAAAATTAGCCAGCGTCCGTCTGCACAACGGTAACCGATATCTACAACATAATCGCGATCGCTAACTGGTATAGGTAGGTACCATTCTCTAGCTAATTCATCACAGAGATATTCTTGAACACTGTGAGGAGCAGTATATTCTAAGCTGATATCAGTAACGTCATATAGACGGATCGCTAGTTGTTGTCCCCCTTGGCGACGTAATTCTTCTTTGTGTTCGTTAGGAATATCCCAATAGGCGTAGCACCACTGAGGATCCCGAGGCATTAAGACAATGCGACTTTCGCCATAGCCACCTGGCAAATCCCCCATATTTTCATCTACTGAAGATAATGGTCCGCCCACTTTATCATCTTGGCCTAGTTCAAACTTAGATGCATCCACTTGTTGTCTCTCCTCAATATTAGATGGTGTTAAAGTAATTTTTTCTTTTGCTGCTTTTTTTATTTCCTCTAGAAGTTGTGCTTTGCGCATACGGCTATAGCGCGAAATTTTATACTTGCTGGCAATTTTTCTTAATTGCCTGAGAGTCATCTCTTCTATAGGTGGTCTTTCTTTAGCCATGGAATATTATCTCCGATTTTAAAAGCTATAGAGTTTTCTTGAGTTAACTAGTTTATGGTTAACTTTCGGGTCTATAAATTATGTGCTGTTGATTTTATTTTTTGATTCTTTGAGTTGCCGTAACACTCAAATCAAAAAAAACGATAAATCTACTGTTTATTTTTGGGATCGCTTTTGGGATCACTTAAATATTATGTAACAAAATTTTTACCCTATTGGTCAAGGGGTAACTCAAGCCTTTTTTCTCCTCTCAACGAATTTATAAGGCGTTGAGAATTTTTATGTCAAATTTTCATGACATTAGTTGGTGTCAAGAATTAAATGTCAGGATAATTTAACATTAGCGATCCCTACTGGACCTCCGGGAGCAGGGGAAAAACTCACATCTTGCATCTTTATCAAAAGTTACTGGTGGGGGTTAAGTAATGAGTAATGAGTTTTGAAGTAATGAGTTAAAGAATTAATGCTCAA